>JAQWCT010000023.1 GCA_028705785.1 Sulfurospirillaceae bacterium
TTTTTGATGGCGATGGTTTTTATCATGTTCTCCTTTGGTGGGTTGGAGCTTATCGGCATTGCGGCTGCTGAAACGGATGACCCAAGCCATACGATTCCAAGAGCGACTAATCAAGTTATTTACCGTATTTTGATTTTTTATATCGGTGCATTGGCGGTATTACTCTCTTTGATGCCATGGATGCAAATGACTAAAGATGTCACTCCTTTTGTGATGGTTTTTCAAAGTTTAGACCAAAACTTAATCGCTCATGTGCTCAATGCCATCGTCCTAACCGCGGCACTTTCGGTGTATAACAGTGGCGTTTACTCCAATTCTCGCATGATGTATGGTTTGGCGGAACAAGGCAATGCTCCAAAAGCGATGATGAATCTTAATGCTAAAGGTGTGCCTGTAAATGCGGTACTTTTTTCAGCAATGGTCACGGGGCTTTGCGTAGCACTTAACTATTTTATGCCAGAAGATGCGTTCAAGTTTTTGATGGCATTGGTGGTTTCTGCACTCGTGGTTAACTGGTTTATGATTAGTTATTCGCATCTTAAATTTCGTTATGCGAAGATGAAAGAAGGTGTTGAGCCAAAGTTTAAAGCTTTTTGGTTTCCTTTTGGCAATATCCTTTGTTTAGCATTTTTTGTAGGCATTTTAGGCGTGATGTTGAGCATTGAGGGGATTAGTATCTCTGTTTATTTGATTCCTGCGTGGATTGGTATTTTGTATCTTGGATATAAACTCTCACGCAAATAATCCTTACATGTAAAGTGCTTTACATGTAGGGTGTTAGACTTCTTGCATAACCTAACGCAATGGCATTGTTCACACAAGAGACAATAGCGAGGCACATTTTTGAGTCATAGCTAAAGCTATGGCGATGAAATGTAACGAAGCTAGTGTCTCTTGTGTGAACAACCCTACGGGCAAGTGTGAAAAGAAAATTCTAACTTCGTTAAAAAATCTTACCTTGCAATAAGCAAGGCTTCAATTTTTTGCCTTGTTATAATTTCTTTTGACACTTGTGCCATTGTGTTAGGTTATGCAAGAAGTCTATATTTTTAAATCGTTTATTAAGAGGTGTTGAAGTACAATCTAACATCTTAATTTAAAGTTGGCATATCGATGTTGGTGGGACTTGCATTTTTTGGCGTTTTAGTGGGTTTTTCTTCGGGATTTTTTGGCATTGGTGGCGGAACGATTTTGGTTCCCTCCTTGATTTATCTCGGATATGACATCAAAATGGCGATAGGAATTTCTGTCATGCAGATGATTTTTAGCTCGATGTTTGGCTCTTATGTCAATTATAAAGCAGGTGTTTTACAGTTTAACAGTGGATTGTTTTTAGGGTTTGGCGCACTCTTTGGCGCGGCACTTAGTGGCCCCATTGTCAATTATTTGCCACAAATTGCTTTATTGATTATGTTCGCAATCACCTTGGCTCTTTCGATTTACAAATTTTTTACCGCACCGCTTGAGCCAAAAAGTGCGCCCAATGAGTCTAAAATAGTCCTTTTTATCGTGGGTGTCATCATCGGTGCGATTGCAATTAGCACAGGGACGGGTGGTGCTATCTTTTTAACCCCTGCTTTAGTGGGTTTTATGAATTGGGATATTAGAAAAGCAGTGGGGACAACACTCTTTTTTATTATTTTTGGTTCAATTTCAGGTTTTATCAGTCTCTCCGCTAATGGTTTAGTTGACTATCCAGCAGGATTTGCCGTGGGTCTAGGTTCTTTAGCTGGCGTCTATTTTGGCGTCAAAGTTTCACACAAAGTGAGTAAGACCGTTCAAAAAAGAGCACTGTTGATTTTATATATCATCATGTTTATACTCACACTCAATAAAATTATCAATGGTTAGGTTAAAATGATCAAAATTTATGGCGCAAAAGAAAATAATCTTAAAAATATTAGTTTAGAAATCCCCAAAAATAAGCTCGTAGTCTTCACAGGTTTAAGTGGAAGTGGCAAAAGTACCTTAGCGTTTGATACGCTCTACGCAGAGGGACAACGCCGCTACATCGAGTCTCTCTCTTCGTATGCAAGACAATTCTTAGACAGAGTAGGGAAGCCTGATGTTGAAAAGATAGAAGGGCTAACTCCAGCTATCGCTATCGACCAAAAAACAACGAGTAAAAATCCCCGCTCAACCGTGGGCACGATTACCGAGATTTATGATTATTTGCGACTTTTATATGCACGCGTTGGCAAACAACACTGCCATCAATGCGGTAAAGAGATTTCGCAAATGTCTGTTGCGGACATCATAGAGCAAGTACTCAAACTTCCTGAAAATACCAAGTTGGCTATCCTAGCACCTCTCGTGCGTGAGAAAAAAGGTAGTTTTGCAGATATGATAGAGTCCTTGCGCCATAAAGGCTATGTAAGGGCGATGATAGATGGCGTGATGGTGAGACTTGATGAAGAAGTGGAACTCTCCAAAACGAAAAAACATACCATCAAAGTCGTGATTGACCGCGTGGTGATTAAAGAAGAAAACAGAGATAGGATTGCCACCGATATTGAAAAATCACTGCTTGAGAGTTATGGTGAAGTAGAACTTGACATCTTAAATCATGAAGAAGTAGGACTTCCTACAGCGCATATTCATTACAGTGAGCATTTGGCGTGTTTTGATTGTAAAATCAGTTTTGAGCCATTAGAGCCTCTCTCGTTTTCGTTCAATTCTCCCAAAGGGGCGTGTCCAGTATGCGATGGTTTGGGTATCCGCTATACGCTGGATTTGAAAAAAATCATCAATGAACATGTGAGTATCGATGAGGGCGCTATCAAGATATTTTATGGCTTCAATAAAAGTTTTTATGCCAAATTTTTAACGGCATATTGTGTCGCCGCAGGCATTGATACCAAAGTGCCTTATGAAGAGCTTGAAGAGCATCAACAAAAATCTATCTTGCATGGTGGCGTAGAAGAAGCAACTTTCTTTTGGAAAAAACATAAACTTACCAGAAAATGGGAAGGTGTCATCAAAATTGCCTACGATATGCTCAAAGATGAAAAAGAACTCGGTGAATATATGAGTGAAAAAACCTGCGATACTTGTGGCGGATATAGACTCAAAAAAGAGAGTTTGTCCGTCAAGCTTTTAAATAAAAATATCGCCGATATCCTAGAACTCCCTATCGACAAATGTTTGGAATTTTTCAAAGATGAGGAGAGTTTTTCGTATATGAAGGCGCAACATAAGATGATTGCGGAGCCAATTTTAAAAGAGATTAAAGAGCGGCTTTTCTTCTTGTTTGATGTCGGACTTGGCTACATCAGTTTAGGACGAGATGCGAGAACCATTAGTGGTGGTGAAGCGCAACGCATCCGTATCGCTTCACAAATCGGGAGTGGTTTGACGGGTGTTATGTATGTTCTGGATGAACCTAGCATCGGGCTTCATGAACGAGATACACTAAAACTCATCCGTACTTTGCGCAACCTTCAACAAAAAGGCAATTCTGTTATCGTGGTAGAACACGATAAGGAGACGATTCAAGCGGCAGATTTTGTCGTAGACATCGGGCCTGGGGCTGGAAAATTTGGGGGAGAAATCGTCTTTAGTGGTACTAATGATGAACTTTTAAAAAGCGATACGCTCACGGCTTCGTATCTTAATGGCACAAAAACAATTAACTATCAAGAGAATAGACCACAAACCAGATGGATAACCCTTGGAAATGTCAGTATCAATAATATTGTCAATCTCGATGTGAAAATTCCTCTTGGCAATTTAGTCGCGATTACGGGTGTGAGTGGAAGTGGTAAAAGCTCACTCATTCTTCAGACTCTTTTACCAGTGGCGAAAGAATTTCTCAACCGTGCCAAAAAAGTGACTAAAGTTGCAGGTATCGAGTGCAGTGGACTTGAACAACTCGACAAAGTTATCTATCTTGACCAAAGCCCCATTGGGCGAACACCACGAAGTAATCCCGCGACTTATACGGGCGTAATGGATGAGATAAGACTCTTGTTTTCAAAAACAAAAGAAGCACAAATAAGAGGTTACAGTGTGGGGCGATTTTCATTTAATGTCAAAGGTGGCAGATGTGAAAAGTGTCAAGGTGATGGTGAAATCAAGATAGAGATGCACTTTTTGCCTGACATCATGGTCAAATGTGATAGTTGTAAGGGGCATCGTTACAATGCCCAAACGCTTGAAATTAAGTATAAAGGCAAATCCATCTCGGATGTTTTGAGCATGAGCGTGGATGAAGCATACGAATTTTTCAAAGCCATCCCTAAAATAAACCAAAAAGTTCAAACGCTTGTCGATGTAGGACTAGGCTATATTACCTTGGGTCAAAATGCGGTGACTTTGAGTGGTGGCGAGGCTCAACGCATCAAACTTTCCAAAGAGTTGAGTAAAAAAGACACAGGAAACACACTCTATGTTTTAGATGAGCCTACAACAGGTCTTCATTTTGCAGATGTCGATAGATTGGTCAAAGTATTGCATCATCTCACCGACATGGGCAATAGTGTTTTAGTGATTGAACACAATATGGATGTGATGAAAAATGCCGACTACATCATCGACATGGGGCCAGAGGGCGGAAATTATGGTGGAAAGATAGTGGATGTGGGAACACCTTTACATATAGCGCAAAATGCCGAGAAAAGCGGAAGTTATACGGGCAAATTTTTAGCGATTGAATTAGGGCTTGAAAAGAAATAATCAAATTTGTTTCATTTTGTAACTCTTCAATCTAAAAAAGCATTCGTTTATCCTTTACATGTAAAGATACATAAGATGTACATATCCTTTCATTATAATCAGCTTTGAAAAAATCTACAAAAGGATATGTCTTGGAAAATGTACAAGCAGTTCAAGTAAAGAAAAAAAATTGGATGGATTATACCCTTAAAAGCTTGGCTTTTTGGGTTATATTTGCCATTACAGCAGGTATTCTCTTTGGTATGTACGATCCGAAAATGGCGATACAAGCAAAACCGGGTATCGACTGGTTTATACAAGCGTTAAAGTGGTTGGTAGGACCTATCATTTTCTTGACCATCATTTCGGGCATTGTTGGTTTGGAAAGTCTTAAGGAAGTTGGTTCTATCGGGCTTAAAGCATTTATATACTTTGAGGTTGTAAGTACTTTAGCACTGGCAATTGGTGTTTTATTTGGAAATATATTTGGACCAGGGCGTGGTATGAATATTCCCGTAGAATCCCTAGATGCCAAAAGTGTGGCTAAATTTACAACCAATACGCAAGATGTAGGTTCAGTGTGGAATATCCTTAAAGGTGCCGTTCCAAGTGATCCAATTTCTCCATTCCTCAATGGAAGTACCCTTCAAGTCCTTTTTATGGCGCTTGTTTTGGCGATTTCTATTTCAGCATTTGGTGGCAAATACAAAGCGCAAATCCTTAGACCTCTAGAAATTGCCCAAAACTTTTTCTTCAAAATTTTAACGATTTTAATGTGGTTAAGCCCTGTTGCATCCTTTAGTGCTATGGCATTTTTGATCGGTAAGTTTGGTGTTGCTTCATTGATTAATATGGCAAGCTTACTAGGGGTTATGTTGATTTCTGTTCTTGCCTTTATCTTTGGCGTCTTGGGCTTAATTATGGCGTTTTACAAAATCAATATTTTCAAATTTATGCGTTTCATTTACAAAGAAGTTCTCATTGTTTTTGCGACTTCTTCAAGCGAATCAGCGTTGGCTCCTTTGATGAGAAGACTAGAAGCTGCAGGAGTGAGCAGAGGAACAACAGGACTTGTTATCCCAACAGGATATTCATTTAACCTTGATTGTACGAACATCTATCTTTCACTTTCCATCATCTTCCTTTCTCAAGCGTTCAACATTCCTTTAACCCTTGGTGAGCAGTTAAGTATCATTCTTATCTTGATGATTACTTCAAAAGGAGCAGTGGGTGTAACGGGATCTGGCTTTATCGTTCTTGCAGGAACTTTATCTTCTATGGGTGGCGTTCTTCCTGTGGCTACGGTTTCAGTATTGCTCGGTGTTGATAAATTTATGAGCGAGATGAGAGCGGTTGGAAATCTATGTGGAAATGCAGTTGCATGTGTCGTTGTTGGTGCATGGGACAAACAAATCGATATGGAAAAATTCAAATACTCACTAGACAATCCAGAAACTGTTGCGGATGCAATTCCTGGTTAATTCAAAAAAATATCACTAAGCTAATGAGATTGAAAACCTCATTAGCTTATTCGCGTTTCTCTCCCTAAAAATCTCATTTAAATCCTTTTTGTTTGCCATAATGTTCAATTATTTTTCAGTATGGCAAAAGAGGTGTTTGATTGAAAACGGTTGCAAAAAAAAGAAAAACGAAAAAAAATTGGACACATTATACCCTTAAAAGTTTAGCTTTTTGGGTTATTTGTGCGATTGTCGCAGGGGTTGCCTTTGGTATGGTTGATCCCATTAATGCTATTAAAGCAAAACCAGGTATTGATTGGTTTATTCAAATCCTTAAATGGTTAGTTGGGCCGATTATCTTCTTAACGATTATCTCGGGTATTGTGGGACTTGAAAGCCTCAAAGAGGTTGGTTCTATCGGTTTGAAAGCATTCATCTATTTTGAGGTCGTCAGCACTTTTGCACTTGCCATTGGTGTTTTATTTGGCAATTTGTTAAACCCAGGGCAGGGGATGAATCTCTCCATCGAATCTTTAGACGCTTCAAGCGTTGAAAGCTTTACCCAAACGAAACAAGAGGTTGGTTCAGCATGGAGCATTCTTAAAAGTGCCATTCCACACGACCCAATTTCTCCATTTCTTCATGGTGACACACTTCAAGTGCTTACGATGGCACTTGTATTGGCTATTCTTATCTCTGCTTTTGGTGGAAAATACAAACCTGCTATCTTAAAACCAATCGAAAAGGCTCAAAACTTTTTCTTTAAAATTTTAACGCTCATCATGTGGTCAAGCCCCATTGCAAGTTTTAGTGCGATGGCATTTTTGATTGGTAAGTTTGGTATCTCATCACTGATTGGAATGGCAAATTTATTAGGAGTGATGCTTGTTTCTGTGCTAGTCTTTACCTTTGGCATTTTAGGTATTATCTTATGGTTTTATAAAATCAATGTATTTAAGTTTATGCGTTTTATCTCAAAAGAGGTGTTGATAGTCTTTGCAACCTCTTCGAGTGAAGCAGCACTCGCACCGCTTATGAGACGGCTTGAAGCTGCAGGGGTGAGCAGAGGAACGACAGGTCTGGTCATTCCTACGGGATACTCTTTTAACCTTGGTTGTACCAACATCTATCTAGCCCTTTCCATCATTTTTCTCTCTCAAGCGTTCAATGTACCTTTGACACTGGGGGAACAAATGAGCATTATTCTTATTTTGATGGTGACTTCAAAAGGTGCAGTAGGTGTGACAGGCTCAGGGATTATCATCCTTGCAGGAACTTTATCAGCGATGGGGGGAGCCATTCCTGTTGCAACAGTTGCCGTTTTGTTAGGTGTTGATAAATTTATGAGTGAGATGCGAGCTGTGGGAAATCTATGTGGTAATGCCGTCGCGACTGTTTTTGTCGGTGTTTGGGATAAACAGATTGATATGAAAAAATTTAGACATGCACTTGATCACCCAGAAAGTGTTGAAGATGCGATACCTGGTTAATTTTTTGATGAGTGAATGAGGGATTGCCCTCATTCGTTTCTTAAGCCATACAAGCTATAATAAGTTAAATTTTATACAAAGAGTGAGTATGTTAGAAGAAATAGCTGAACGCATCAAGTCCCTTCCTCCACTCCCCAAAAGCTTTCATGAAATTGGTTTTATTTGCAATAATCCAGACTCAAGTGTCCAAGACCTTGCGCATGTGATAGAAGAAGACCCCATGCTAGTTGCCAATCTCCTCAAAGTGGCAAATTCTCCTTTGTATAGTTTTAGGCGGGAAATCAAAAGCGTTCTCCAAGCGGTGAGCCTTTTTGGAATGTCAACAACGCGCTCTTTAATGACAGATATGTCTATCAAAAAATTACTCAGTGTCGATATGGCACCCTATGGTGTAACGCCTGAAGAGTTTGCGCATATCTCAGGTTTACAGAGTGCTTTAATGATGCTTTGGTATAAAAAAGTAGACCCTTCCAAAATAGAAATGTTGTTTTTGGCAGCGTTATTGCAGGAGACGGGCAAGATTTTGATTGCCGATGAAATCGTTAAAAACGATGAAGTCTATCAATTTAAATCCGAAATCGAAAATAATGCCAATATCGCGATTGTTGAAAAAATGTTTGTGGGCACGACTACAGGTGATATTACCGCTAAAATTTTTGAACATTGGAAATTCGACGATGTGATGGTTCAAGCCATTCGTTATTCTGATGATGTAGATGATGCTCCCGATGAAATAAGAGCTTATGCGCTAGCCCTTAAGATAGTCAAAACGGCTATCCCTATGAATTCTCCACTGAGTGAACGAAGTGTCACCATAGCGCTTAATTTAGTGACCAAAGAGAACCTTAATGAAGCAGTTTTTGCAGAGTCTATCGAAAAACTGTTAGAACACTACTAATCCTTACATGTAAAGGTAAAACCCCTTGAAAACTTTAACTATCATCGATACTTTTGGCTTTTTTTTTAGAAATTACTACGCCCTCCCACAACTCAAAAACTCTAAAGGTTTTCCCACAGGATTACTCACAGGTTTTGCCAATTTTATCTACTCAATTAAAAATGAACACGATACCGATTATCTTCTATTTGCTCTTGATAGCAAAGGTAAAAACTTTCGCCATGACCTAGATCCCAATTATAAAGCCAACCGCTCTGAGGCGCCAGAGGATCTGAAAAAGCAACTGCCTATCGCCATTGAGTGGGTTAAAAAAATGGGCTTTAAGTGTTATGAAGAGGTCGGTTTTGAAGCCGATGATGTCATCGCTTCAGCTGTTAAATTTGCCAAAACACATGACATCAAAGTCCGTATTGTCACCCACGATAAAGACCTTTACCAACTCATCGATGATGGCAGAGTCGTCATTTATGACCCCATGAAAAAGAGTGAGATAAATGAGCAAGGCTGTTTTGAGAAGTTTGGTGTTTATCCTAAGCGCATCAACGAATACCTCTCATTAGTGGGTGATGTTGCGGACAATATCCCCGGTGTCAAAGGTATCGGACCAAAGGGCGCTAAAAAGCTTTTGGATGACTTTGAATCCATCGAAGCAATTTATGAAAACTTGGAGAGAATAGGCAATCCACGCGTTAAAGCGATGCTAGAAGAAAATAAAGACAATGCCTTTTTGAGTAAAAAATTGGCTAGGTTGGATGATAGTTTAGATATCGCCGATAAATTTGAGAGTTTTCATTTTCCTTGCGAGAATCCATTGGCTAATATCGCCGATGAATTGGCTTTTTATGAATTGCGTCAAATGCTCTCCAAAGTCAAAAGCGAAGTCTTACATGTAAAGCCAAAAGTTGAGGCTGTGAGCTTTCAATCTGTTTTGTTGGATGATGCCAAAATACTTTTTAATGTCATTGAAGGCTTAGAAGAAGATGCTATTGTTGCCTTCGATACAGAGACCACTTCACTTGATGCGTATAATGCCAAGATTGTGGGCTTTTCCTTTTGTGCGGATGAAGGGATAGCGTATTATGTGCCACTCGCACACAGCTATCTTGGAGTAGGGGAGCAGATAAGTATAGAAGATGCTAAAAAAGCGTTGATGGAGCTTTTTAAACATAAAATTATCGGCCAAAATCTTAAGTATGACCTTGCTGTGATTTATCACAATTTCAACCTGTCTCGTATCGAGATATATGCCGATACGATGATCTTAGCATGGCTTCTTAACCCTGAAACTACTGTGGGACTAGATGCTTTGGCGCTAAGATTTTTCAACTATTCGATGGTTAAGTTTAAAGATGTTGTTCAAAAGGGTGAGAATTTTAGCACGGTGAGTTTAGATAAAGCCTGTGAATACGCGAGTGAAGATGCGTGGATGACCCTTAAACTCTACACCAAGCTTCAAGAAATGGTCGAGCCAAAACTCTTAGAACTTGCCAAAGAAGTTGAATTTCCTTTTATCCATACGCTGTTAACCATGGAAAAAGAGGGCATCAAAGTGGATGGTGACTACTTTGAGACATTGCTTTTGCGCACCGACAAAGCCATCGAAGCGCTTAAAAAAGAGATTTATCTTTTGTCTAATGCCACCTTTAATCTCAACTCTACCCAACAACTTGGAGCCGTATTATTTGAACAATTAGGGCTTCCGCCAAGTAAAAAAACTAAAACGGGTTATAGCACGGATGAATTTGTGTTAAACGAGCTTATCGATGCACATCCTGTCATCGCCAAATTATTAGAATACCGAGAGCTGTATAAACTCAGATCCACTTATATCGAACCCCTTTTAAAACTTTCTAAAACTTCTCCTAGAGGTAGGATTCATACTTCTTTTATGCACACAGGAACAGCCACAGGAAGGCTCTCTTCTAAAGAGCCAAATTTACAAAATATCCCAGTAAAAACAGAACTTGGACGAGAAGTGCGAGGCGGTTTTGTGGCAAAAGAGGGATACGCTTTAGTTGGCATTGACTATTCACAAATAGAACTGCGTCTTTTGGCACATTTTAGTGGTGACGAGGCGATGAGAGAAGCGTTTAATACGCACAAAGATATCCATAGACAAACCGCACTTAAACTCTTTGGAGAAGAGGACGCCGATGCCAAACGAGGCATTGCAAAGACTATCAATTTTGGATTGCTTTATGGCATGGGTCCTAAAAAACTCTCCGATACGCTAGGCATTACCACCAAAGAAGCCAAAAGTTACATTGATGGTTATTTTGAATCGTTTCCGACCATTAAAAAGTACCTTACTTCCATCGCGGAGAGTGCTAAAGAAAAAGGCTTTGTAGAAACTTTACTGGGTCGAAAACGCTACTTTGATTTTGAAAATGCCAATGGTATGCAATACGCTGGATATTTGCGAGAAGCAGTCAATACTGTCTTTCAAGGCAGTGCGGCAGACCTTATTAAGCTTTCTATGAATACGATTATGAGTTCACTGGTCAATGATGAAGCAAAGCTTTTATTGCAAATCCACGATGAGTTGATTTTTGAGGTCAAAGAAGAAAAAGCTGAGGCTTTTGCCCAAAGTGCAAAAGCGGTTATGGAGGGCATTTATTCTTTACATGTACCGCTAAAAGTTTCTATTGCCATCGGAAAAAATTGGGGAGAATTGAAATAATGATAGAGATGTTAATGTTAGCCATGGCACTAAGCATGGACGCGTTTGCTGTTTCCATAGGGTTGGGAGCTAAAAAGGGAAGTGATTTTAAAAATCTTGCGCTAAAAGCAGGCGCTTTTTTCGGTATTTTTCAAGCTATTATGCCTTTGATAGGCTATCTTGGAGGCAAAGGACTTTTGGGTTTTGTAAGTTCTTATACCAATCTTATCGCTTTTGGCTTATTGTTTATCATTGGTGCAAAGATGATCTATGAGGGAATGCATGAGGGAATTGAAGAGGACATCCAAAAAATTACCAACAAAGTGATGCTGACCCTTGCTATCGCTACGAGTATTGATGCTATGGCGGCTGGATTTAGTTTAACACTTTTACCGATCAACCCTTTTTTAGCCTGTTTTATCATCGGAATGATCACTTTTGTGATGAGCTTTATCGGTGTGTTTGTCGGGAAAATAAGCGGTACTTGGCTGGAGAGTAAAGCGGAGATTTTGGGTGGTGTCGTCTTAGTCATCATCGGATTTAGGTTACTCTTTTTCTAAAATGAAATCCTCTACATCGCTTGATTTGTTATCCAACAAAGTTGTTTTGTACGCAGAAGATGAAGCGGGTATTAGGGATGTTGTGGTGGAAATATTGGAGTTATTTTTTGATAAAGTCATTGCTGTTAAAGATGGCAATGAAGCGTTAGAGCAATTTGAGATAACACCACCTGATGTCCTTATCTTAGATATTTGTATGCCCAAATCGGATGGTTTAGAAGTTGTACAAAATATCCGAAAACTTAATAAAAATATCCCCGTCATTGTCTTAAGTGCTCATGCAGAACAAGAGTATCTATGGCGAGCAGTGGAGCTAAAAATCACCAAATATCTGGTAAAGCCTTTTAATAAAGAACAACTTTTAGGGGCCTTGAAACTGTGTTGTGAAGAGTTGAACACGCACGATGAAGTGATTGTATTTGCACATGACATACATTATGATATCTGTAAAAAAATCGTTATCAACCATGAACAGTCTTATAAACTCTCCAAAAGCGAGAGTAGGTTACTTGAGTATTTGTTGGAAAACAAGCATAAAGTCATCTCCTTTGAAACGCTAGAGGAATATCTGTGGGGTTATGATGGAGAAGAACATACCAAAGAGTCGATAAAATATTTGATTAAAGATTTGCGCAAAAAGATCGGTAAAGAGGTCATTCAAAATATTTATGGCGTAGGATATCGTCTTGAAATTTGATTTGAAAAAGTTTGATAGCCTCTTTTCGACTAAATCCAAAACTATTATTTTAGTCTCTTTTCTGATGCTCACTTTATCGCTCATTTTTATCTTTTTGCGTTATGAAGATGAAAAACGGTTTTTGCTTGAAAAGCAGAATTTTTACATCGGCAAAGTACACAATATCTACAAAGAGAGCAAGAAAAGTACTGATGTTTTTTTTCTCAATCGCGCCTACGCCAATCTTGATTCATACGGTATCAAAACAGCCCTTTTAAATAAAGATAGCATTGCCTTAGAAACACTTTCACTTCCTCGTTGGAATGTACTTAAAAAAGAGCATCCCTCTTTACAATCCATGGCTTTTTATGATGATGCATTTTCACTTCTGAGTGTGCTTGGAAATGAAGAAACGGCTAATATTGATGGTAAAAAAAGTGCTAAAGATGATTTTCGCAGTGGATTTTGTTATGCTGGAAACTTTTTAGTGTATAAAATTATCGTTCCAGCCCTTGATGAAGAGGGTAAAAATATAGGGTTTATCGTTTTAAGCATTGAGCCTACATATTTTTTACATGAGATAAAAAAGTTGATTGGCTTTAGTGGATACATCATCTCTGGAAATACAATCCTTGATAGTCAATTAGCGTACAACGAGACTTATGATGCGTCGTTACTTCAGGCTTTTTTGGCTCTTGGGGATAATACAATTGAGCGCATTGCTCAAAATGGAAGGTATTTTAAAGTGCATCAAATCCATGAAAACGATTTTGCACAAGGTAAGTCCTTTGATATCATCTTTTTTCAAGACATCACCCAAGAGCAAGTGCAACTCAAAGAAGCTATCATTGAGAGTTTTTTCATCGCTTCGTTTTTGTGGATGATTGTTTTGGTGATTTTAAATTATAGTTTTAATATCCTCATTAGACGCCTTGAAGAGTCTCATACACAGCTAAGATATAAAGAAGAAAAGCTTGAGCAACTCAATCAAAATTTAGAAACCAAAGTGGCGCAAGAGATAGAGATACGCATGAAAAAGGAAAACGAAGTCAACGAAAAAGAGAGGATGCTCATCCACCAAAGTAAACTCGCCAATATGGGTGAAATGATAGGCAATATCGCTCACCAATGGCGTCAACCGCTCTCGGAGCTGAGTGCCATTTTAATTGCAATCGAACTTTTATATGAACGAGGAAAGCTGAATGTCGAAAAACTTTCCCAAAAGATAGAAGCGGGACAAAAGCAAATCAGTTTTATGTCGCACACAATTGAGGATTTTAGAAATTTTTTCTCTTTAGGAAAACAAAAAAAAGTCTATGATTTGGATGAGCCTGTACGAGAAGCGCTCCATTTGATCGCGTCAGCTTTACATCATAATCACATCGAAATAGCCTTACATGTAAGCACCCAAATTCAAGTTGACGGCTATGCCAATGAGATTGCCCAAGCTGTTCTCAATATCCTCAGCAATGCCAAAGATACTTTGATAGAAAGAGAAATCATAGCTCCAAAAATCATCGTTAGGATTGAAGAAGAGAATGGCAAAGGCATCATCGCCATCGAGGATAATGCCAAGGGCATTCTCATTGAACCTATAGAAAAGATATTTGAACCTTACTTTAGTACCAAACATGCTAAAAGTGGCACAGGTATAGGACTTTACATGTGCAAAACCATCATCGAAAAAAACAACCAAGGTGAGTTACATGTAAACAATACATCACAAGGAGCTATTTTTACCATCTCTCTTAATAAGTTATAAACTCCCTTTTTTTCACCCTTTTTATTTTTATACTTCTTAGAGTCAAAATCTAAAAGGAGTATTCGTGAATGAAAATAATTCCAGAAGAAATTTTTTAAAGCAAGGATTGGGTGTTGCAACGATAGCAGGGTTGTCTGCTTCGTCAGCATCTGCTCTTTCTTTGCAAAACCCAGGTCGAGATAAAGGTGAAGCTTCCTATGTTGGAGCAGTTGGAAAACACTTTGTCATGGTGATGGATTTGCGAAAATGCATCGGATGCCAAGCGTGTACCTCGGCGTGTAAAGTCGAAAATGCTGTGCCTTCGTCCCAATACCGAACCTTCGTACTCGAAACAGAAATAGGTGAGTTTCCAGATGTTCGCAAAGGTTTTTTACCACAACTGTGTAATCATTGCGATAATCCCTCTTGTGTGAGTGTTTGCCCCACAGGTGCTACTTTTAAACGAAAAGATGGCGTGGTCGTGGTAGATAACACGATATGTTGGGGATGTGGCTACTGTTTAAGTGCTTGTCCTTACGATAAACGATACTTCAATACCAAAACCAAAACAGCCGATAAATGCAACTTTTGTGCACAGCGTGTTGATAAAGGGTTACTACCAGCATGTGTTGAAACTTGTGTTGGTGGTGCGCGTGTTTTTGGTGACATCAACGATAAAAAATCAGAAGTTTTCAAACTCATCAATTCTTTCCCCACTGCGGTACTTAAACCAGAACAAGGCAATAAACCTCAAACCTTCTACATCGGACTGGATAACAAGATAAGTGAATTGTTGAACTCCACCCAAAGTTTGGATGACATGGTTAAAAAACATGAGGGCATTCATGCTGAATGGTCTAAAACAATGATAAAGGAAATGTAATATGAATACCTTAATCTCTTCCATAACGCCCAATATTCCTTGGGGCATTGATGTACCGAACTATTTTTGGTTTACAGGAAGTTCTGCGGCTGCGTTTATTATCTCTAGTTTTGCCCATGTATTTGGGATGGAGCGCTATAAACCCATTGCTGGATTTTCACTTTTGATGGCGTTTGTCCTTTTAGTCGCGGCTCCTTTAAATTTGATTGATGATTTAAAACAACCAGGGCGTATTTTTAACTTTTTCTTTTACGGTTGGGAAAACTTTACGACTTCTCCGATGAAGTGGGGTGTTATCCTTTTGTTGGCGTATCCTGTTTTAATATTTTTTGAAGCGTTGTACATATATAGACCATATTTTGTTAAAAAGATGGCAGTGGCAAATGGGTTTGCTCGCTCATTCTATGGTTTTTTAACACTAGGTAGAAGTGGTGTTACGCAAGCGGATTTAGATAAAGACCATAAAGTAGGAAAAAGACTAGGCATTATCGGTATTCCTTTGGCATTGTGTGTGCATGGATATACAGGATATATTTTAGGGGCAGTTCATGCCAATGCGTTATGGCATACCCCTTTGATGCCTATCTTGTTTTTAGCTTCTGCGATGGTTTCTGGAACGGGATTTTTGATTATTGTTATCCCTATTTTTCAAAAATTATTTACTTCTATGGGGAGTGTCAATCAAGAAACAATGGTAGATTTGGCGAAATTATTGGCACTTTTTATTGTGATTGATTTAGTGATTCGCTTTTTATGGTTGACTTTTGCCATGCCGTTTAATGGTGAAGAAAAATACCTTTTATACGCGTTTTTTGAACTTAATTTTCATGAAGTGTTGTATGTGGAATATCTGCTTTGCCTTATCGTACCTATGATTGTAGGCTTTAGTGCTCTAAGGGAAAACTTTATGGTTTTGTATATCGCAGGTATTTTATCAGTGGTAGGTGTTTGGCTGTTTAGATGGAACACGGTTATTGGAGGACAAAGCATTCCTAAAACATCTCCGGGCTTTTTAAGTTATGCGCCAGATATCGTTGGTCAAAGTAGTATTTTTTCTGTGCTTTCAAATTGGGGCATTTTAATTGCGCTTATCTGTTTTATTTTGGTTATTTTTCCTTGGGATGAGGAGATGGAAGAAAGTTATAGCAAAAGGGTAAATCATGGAAAATAGTAGACGAAACTTTTTAATCGGTACAGGACTTGTTGCCGCTTCCGCTTCAGTGGTAGGGTATAAAGACACACTTGGTGCAGTAGCATTACTCAAAGACAAAGGTGAAAAAGCAAAAGATGCTATCTATTTTAATGCTGAGGCTTCAGAATATACCATGCGTGAGGGAAAGTTTATACCCAATGAGCAATACACCATGGCAAATAGCGTATGCAATGGCTGTACAACGCATTGTGGTGTGCGCGTGAAGATAGAAAAGCAAAGTGGTAAAGTGGTTCGAGTATTAGGCAATCCATACAACCCACTCTCCAGTGACCCTTGGATGCCTTATGCTACGCCTATCGCCAAAAGTTTTGAGTTGATGGGTGAGTATCGTTCCAGCGTGTGTGCGAGAGGCAATGTCGTTTTTGATAAATTACATGATTCGTTTAGGGTCTTAAAACCACTCAAGCGTGTAGGCAAACGAGGCGAAAATAGATGGGTTGAAATCGAGATAGAACAGTTAATCGATGAGGTCGTAAAAGGTGGCAATCTTTTTGGCGAGGGCGAAGTCGAAGGTCTAGCCAAAACCAGAGATTTAGAAACACTTATCAATCCTGATGAGCCTAGTTTTGGGATGAAGGCTAATGGGCTTTGTGTTATAGGTACTGCGGATGAGGGCCGACAAAACTTTATCGTTCCTCGCTTTGTACAATCCTATGGTACGGTTAACTTTATGGGACATACTTCTATTTGTGGACTCTCCATGCGAGCAGGAGAGGCAGCGTATTTGGGTGATTTTGCAAAGTCTCCGCACCTTAAGCCTGATTTTGAACATTGTGAATATCTACTTAACATTGGAACGGCACCTGGTCAAGCGGGAAATCCTTTTAAGAGACAAGGCAAACTTTTGTGCGAAGCTAGAAGCAACGGCAATCTCAAATATGCAACTGTCCTTCCTATGCAATCCAACAGCGATACGATTTCAATAGGAGATAAAAGCAGTTGGATACCTGTTATCCCAGGTGGCGATTTGGCTTTTGTCATGGGCTTATTGCAAGTTATCATTGAAAATAAACTCTATAACCAAACTTACCTTTCCATTCCTAGTGAAAAAGCAAAAGTAACCCTCAAAGATGCTTCATGGACAAATGCAACACATCTGATTATCCAAGATGAGGAAAATTTTGGCAAAGTGCTCAAAGATGGTGAGGTGTTTTTGGTGCTTGATAGTGTCGATAATGTGCTTAAAAATGCC
>JAQWCT010000024.1 GCA_028705785.1 Sulfurospirillaceae bacterium
CATGTAAAGATATTTTCTCTCCCAGATAAAAGATTTTTCCTTCTTCTTCAAAGAGGGTTTGGATACTTTTTCGCTTTTTGGCAAGAGTAGTTTTGTCAAATATCCATTTGGCTTTTTGAGACACAAGAACACGCACTTTGGAAAGAGGGAAATGAGGATTTTTAACGATGACGCCTCGAACAGGGTCGATTCGAATGGAGAGATTTTTAAGTTTTTTGTTGGTTTCGATGGAGTAGGCGATGGCGTGGTCTTGCCAATACACATACTCCACCATAATTTTAGTTAAACCAGCTTTTTATCTTCTCAAAAACACCTTCAAATTTTTCATCTTTGTGTTTAGTTTCGATACCAAAATCTTCTTGTAATTTAGTCAAAAGTTCTTTTTGAGACTTGGTTATTTTTTTAGGATAACGAATTGAAATCTGTGCAATCATACCGCCTAATTGGTGGGTATGCACATTTTTAACCCCCTCTTTTTTAAAGATAAACTGCTGCTTATCTTTAGCGCCAAGAGGAAGTTCAAGCTCTGTCTCTCCACGGATAGTCGGTATTTTAATGGTTTCACCAAGGGCTACTTGGGTGAAAAATACAGGGACTTCGATGTAAATGTCGTCATTGTGTCGTACAAAATGGTCATCTTCTTTAACATGGGTGAGGATATAAAGGTCGCCTCTATTGCCTCTCTCATCGATATTTCCCCTTCCTGCTACTCGGATACGGTTGTTGTTGTCGATGCCCTCAGGAATGTCGATAGTAACTTTATCCTCAATTTGAGTAAAGCTTTTGCCATTACACGCAGAACAAGGGCTCGTGATGACCGTGCCTTTGCCATTACAAGTAGGACATGTTTGTGAGAATGTCATAAAACCTTGTCGGTAAAAGACTTGACCTTTGCCTTTACACTCTTTACATGTAGCGTTTTTTTTGTCTTTACTTCCCGTACCTTCACAGGTTTCACAAGGCTTTTTATACGAAAAAGAAATCTCTTTTTTACAGCCAAAGATAGCTTCAT
This sequence comes from Sulfurospirillaceae bacterium, assembly GCA_028705785.1. Classification (GTDB taxonomy): domain Bacteria; phylum Campylobacterota; class Campylobacteria; order Campylobacterales; family Sulfurospirillaceae; genus Sulfurospirillum. Next base: position 1,013 of record JAQWCT010000024.1, read on the forward strand.
TAAATGCCAATGACACTTCTGCTTCGAGGTCGAGGTTGTATTTTTTATTTTGTTTGGAGCTTCCTCCAAAACCACCACTACTAAAACCACCGCCAAAAACGGATTCAAAGATAGAGCCAAGGTCGCCCATGATGTCTTCATATTTCATATCGGAGAAGTGGCTAAAGCCTTGTCTATCAAGTCCTGCTTGACCATATCTATCGTAAGTAGCTCTTTTTTGTTCGTCACTTAAGACTTGATATGCTTCGTTGATGGCTTTAAATTTTTCTTCAGCCTCTTTGTCGCCTTGATTTCTATCGGGGTGAAATTGCAAAGCGAGTTTACGATACGCCTTTTTAATCTCTGCCGCATCAGCACTTTTGCTGACTTCTAGTGTCTCATAATAATCTATATTCAATTTATTCTCTTTACATGTAAGTTTTTTTGAAGAGTGCTATTGTATCAAAAGAATGTTTATTTCAATTTTAATCCATTAAGGTACATTAACACTCCGTTAAAACCTCGTTAAAGTCCATCCTTTATACTTTCATTATCAAAACCTCAAGGAGTTCGAAAATGAAAAAAACAATTTTAGCAGTAGCAACCATCGTTGCTCTTAGTTCAAGCGCATTTGCATTTGGTGGTGGAATGAATTGTCAAGGTGGACAATCAGGTATGGGTCAAGGTATGATGATGCAAGGTGGTATGCAAAAAGGCGGAATGATGGGTGGACGCGGAGGGATGCAAATGCTTCAAAGCCTTAATCTCACAGATGACCAACGCCATAAACTTGCCATCCTTCAAAGTGAAATGAAGTTAGAAATGACCAAACTTCACGATCCAAAAATGATGAGTAAAATGCAAGATTTTATGACAGGTGAAAGCTTTAACAAAAAAGAGTTTTTAAAGTTGACTGCTGAAAATCAAGCTAAAATGAATACGCTAAAAGCTGACCATATGGAAAAAATCTTCAATCTTTTAACCAAAGAGCAAAGAGCTGAACTTAAAGCCAATATGGCAAAACGCCCAATGCCAATGATGGGAAAACAATCTTAAAATATCTTAATAATGAAGGTCTCAAAAGAGGCCTTCTCCTACTATCTTGCTAAATGTGCCCTTATAAAATAAATCTATCCTCGACTTCTCATTGACATTTAGTCTTAAAAATCATACCATTTCAATCTTTTTTAGTAATATTAATTATAAGAGGTTAAAATGCAAGAAGCACCAATAAGTGAGAAAAATAGACTCAAGTTTTTCCCTATTATGATGTATGCTACCGTCATGGGCATGAGTGGTTTGACGATTATGTATCAAAAAGCTGGGCTATGGTTAGGGTTTCCAACAGTGATTGGAATGGTATTGATGGTTATTACGACGATACTTTTTGGTATCGTGAGCCTGGTGTATATCACGAAGTATTTTCAATATTCTTCTGTTGTCAAAAAAGAGTTTTCTCACCCGATTAGACTTAACTTTTTTGCAGCAGTTTCAATCTCAATGTTGATGCTTGCCATTATCTATAAAGAACATTATCCGATAATTGCGGCGGCATTTTGGTACCCTGGAACGGTGTTACATTTTTATTTAACACTCCATACAATCTCTTTTTGGATTAATAATAATCAAGAATTAGACCATTCTAATCCTGCATGGTTTATCCCTATTGTTGGAAATGTACTTGTTCCTGTTGCCGGAGTTGGTTTTGCAAGTCAGGGTATTTTAATGTACTTTTTTACCTCAGGTATCTTCTTTTGGATTATTTTATTTGCTATTTTACTCAATCGCATTATTTTTCATCATCAACTTGCGGGTAAGTTTATGCCTACGATGTTTATCCTTATTGCACCTCCTGCGGTTGGTTTTCTTGCTTATTTTAAGATGTTTGAGGTTATTGATACCTTTGCGATGATGTTGTTTAACCTTGCGTTATTCTTTACACTCCTTATCGCATTTATGTACAAAAATTTTCTCAAAATTAAGTTTTTTATCTCATGGTGGGCTTTTGTATTTCCGCTTGCGGCTATGGCAATTAGTTCGATGTTAATGTACCATCAAACACATGATTTAACGCTTTTAGTACTCTCTTATGGAATGGTTTTCATCACGACAGTGGTGGTAGCTATTGTTATTTACCAAACTTTTTTACATATGCAAAAAGGTGAAATTTGTATTCAAGAATAAAAAAATAAAGGAAAAGACGCAATGAAAAAAACAGTTTTTATGGATAAGTATCCTGTTTATACGCTAAGCCTCAAAAAAAGTGAAGTTAAGTATACGAATGTTTTGGAAATCGTAAACTATTTTAAAGCAAAGATAGAAGGGCATCCTGTCGCAAAATTTATCTCGGTATTTGACCATTATGCGCATACTAAGTCTTTGAATGGTGAGATAATGGAAGGGCTTAGGGATGCTCAAAATATTATTTTTTGTTTTGGACAAGCTATTCCAAATACTAAGATTTTAGCCGTTCGTCCACGCAGTATAGGTATTTGTGAATTAGAAGATAGTTTTATCATCGAGTTTATCGAAGCACCTAAAGAAGAGATGCACGCGCTCATGGAAACATGGGCAAAAGGATTGATAGATTAATATACACAGCAAATAAATATATGAGACTATAAAGGATAAATAATGATTGCTATACCTGTTAAAACAGATAAAGAAGAGGGTGTATTGGCTCCCTTGTTTGGACATGCCAAATATTTTAGTTTTATTAGTGACGATGGAAGTGTAATGACCCATAAAAATAGTGCTGAGGGTGGCGTAAAAGTTGTGGATTGGCTTGTGAGTATGGGGGTAAAAACCATTATTCTTAACCATGTTGGAGAAAAACCTTTTCACCTGCTTACCCAAAAGAGCATCGACATTTATTTCGCAGGTAAAGACCGCATCACGCTTCCTGAGGTCTTACAAAAGTTGAAAGATGGCATACTTGAAAAAGTAAGCATTGTTAATTATATGAAGCTTTTAGGTGAAGATGACCATCACCATGACGAGGGTGATGGTCATCTTCACGGTGGAGGATGTGGTTGCGGAGCATAAAGAGCGTTTAAAATCTCTTTTCTTAACATTGCGTTAGCTTTAAATTGAGTATAATTAAATCTCCTAAATTAAAGAGCAAGGCTAACGCATGATCAATGTCCTCATGATTGAAGACGATACCGAATTTGCTGAAATTCTCAGTGAATACTTGGCTAAATATAACATCAAAATTACCAACTATGAAGATCCCTATCTTGGCTTAAGTGCTGGCGTTAAAAAATATGATTTACTCATTTTAGATTTAACTTTGCCAGGGATGGATGGGCTTGAAGTGTGCAAAGAAATTGTTGCCAAATACGACATCCCCGTCATCATCTCCTCAGCCCGAAGTGACATTAGTGATAAAGTCGTGGGTCTTCAAATAGGTGCAGATGACTATCTCCCAAAACCTTATGATCCCAAAGAGATGGTAGCACGCATTCAAAGCCTCATTCGTCGTTATAAAAAGACTTCTGGAGAGGAGCAACAAAGCTCACAAAGTGTATTTGTCGTGGATGAAAAAAGACATGAAATCTTTTTTAAAGGCAATGCCCTTGGTCTTACGCCTGCCGAATATGAAATCCTCTCTTATATGATTCGTCAAAATGGTTTTTCCATTTCGCGTGAACAACTTGTCTACAACTGCAAGTCCCTCAAAGACAAGGGTTCTAAAAGCCTTGATGTCATTGTTGGGCGACTTCGTACTAAAATAGGCGATGACTCTAAAAATCCAGAATATATCCACTCGGTGCGAGGTATTGGATACAAGTTGGTAGGATGATTCGAAACTCCATTATCAACAAAATCAGTGTTATTTTTACCCTCTCACTTTTACTGCTAGTGATGTTTTTTGCACTTTTGCTAGAGCATCAAAGTGAAAAAAATATGGAAAATATGAAACAACGACAGTTTCAATCCATCAATTATCTTCTGGTCATGTATCGCAATAACATGGCGCCAAAAGATATAGAAGAGTATTTTAATAACTTTGGTCTTAAAAAAGTTGCCAACAAAAATCTTAAAAACTCTGTTTTGGATAAAGGCGAGGTTATCTTCCAAAAACTTTCCCCTATAAGCCGTTTTTCTTCCATTATCTATAATGACAGATACTACCTTTTTATCGATAATTTTGAGTCAAGTGTTTTATTGGAAAGTCAGGATTATAAAAATTTCAATGAAAATCTTTGGGTTGTTTTTGCGCTGGCATTGTTGATTTTTATTTACATGTACGCTTCTATTTATAAAAGCATCTCACCACTGAAAGTCCTTGCACAGCAAATTCGAAAATTTGCAGGAGGCGATCTTTCCATCGAGTGTAAAAGTGAGCAAAATGATGAGATAGCAGAAGTTGCCAATGAATTTGATAAGGCAGTTAAAAAAATACGAGATTTGATTCACTCGCGCCAACTCTTTTTGCGTACCATCATGCACGAACTTAAAACGCCTATTGGAAAAGGTAAACTAGTCACCGAAATGTTAGACGATGAAATTGCCAAAAAAAGACTCTCTGGCATTTTTGCAAGGCTTGACCTTTTGATAGCAGAATTTTCCAAAGTCGAACAAATAGCCTCAAAGAGTTACACGCCCAATATTGCTTCTTATACGCTTTTACATGTACTTGATCAAGCCATAGACCTTTTGATGTTGGATGCGGAGAAAACAGAAGAGCTGATTAAGATTGAGGGGGATTTTGATTTTGAAGTCAATGTTGATTTTGATTTGATGGCATTAGCGATAAAAAATTTGATTGATAATGCACTCAAACATAGTGCGAAGCAACAAATACATGTAAGCGTTTATGAAAAGAAACTTTTGATAGAAAATAAAGGTGAGCCTTTGTCTATGTCCATTGAAGAGTATTTTCAACCCTTCGTTTCTGGTTCTAAAACGCATGGGAGTGGGTTGGGATTGGGACTTTATATCGTTCAAAATATTGTAAAATTACATGGTTTTGAAGTTTCCTATCACTATATTGATGGGATGCACCAATTTTCGATTGATTTTACAAAAGGGCAGTTATGAGAGGCTTAGAGAAGTTCAATAATTTAGTCGAGGCATTTGAATCACTCCCCACCGTGGGTAAAAAATCAGCACTTCGCTTTGCGTATCATTTGGTCTTGCACGATACCTTTACGGCGATGAAAATTGCTAATTCCATAGAAAGTGCCATTAAATCCATCCGCAAATGTGACAAATGTGGAGGACTCAGTGAGCATGAAATCTGCGATATTTGTTTAGATGAGATGCGTGATGTGGGAAAACTCTGTGTAGTGGAGAGTGCCAAAGATATTTTTGTGCTTGAAGAACATAACCTTTTTGATGGTCGATATTTTGTACTAGGTGACTTAGATAATGAGACGATAGAACGGCTTGAAGTACTCGTTAAAGAAGGTGCTAAAGAGATGATTTTCGCACTTACTCCCTCCCTTGCAAGCGACGCGCTTATCTTGTATATAGAAGATAAACTAAAACCCTATCCACTCTCCTTTACCAAGATAGCGCAAGGCGTTCCCACAGGAGTTCATCTTGAAAATGTAGATATGCTATCTTTGTCAAAGGCATTAGAATCAAGGACAAAAGTTTAGTTAAGTTTTCCTGTGCTACCATGAATGCTATATCCTCGTAAAAGGAGATACCATGGCACTTAAGCAGATGGAACTTTCGTTACGAAAGTGCGTTGCACCAGAGTTTATCTTTGGATTGGGGGCGCGTAAATTGGCAGGAAAATATGCTAAAAACTTAGGCTCAAAACATCTTCTTGTAGTGACGGATTTAGGGGTTATGCATTTTGGTTGGGTCAAAGATGTTACCGATGAACTCGAAAAAGAAAATATTTCCTATACTATTTTTGATACGGTTGTTCCCAATCCTAGAGATACAAGTGTCGATGAGGGTGCAAAACTCTATGCTCACAATCAATGCGATGGTATTTTAGCTATTGGGGGCGGAAGTCCTATTGATTGTGCTAAAGGGATTGGTATTGTTGTCGCAAATGGTGGTTCTATTTTACTTTATGAGGGTGTAGATCAAATCCGCTTTCCACTTCCCCCATTGATTTGCATTCCCACTACCGCAGGAACTTCAGCCGATGTTTCCCAGTTTGCCATTATCAATGACACAAGAAGAAAGGTTAAAATATCCATCATTAGCAAAGCGATTGTTCCTGATATTGCACTTATTGATCCTGAAACAACACTGAGTATGGATACATCGCTGAGCGTTTTTACAGGATTAGATGCTTTGACACACGCATTAGAAGCCTATGTTTCCAATGCAAACTCAGGCATTACTGATATTTATGCCCTTGAAGCCATTGAACTTTTAATGGGGAATTTACCCAAAGTGATTGACAATCTTGAGAATATCGAGGCTCGCTCTTCAGTCATGATGGGAAGCTTACTTGCAGGTCTTGCTTTTTCAAATGCTTCTTTAGGCGTGGTTCATGCTATGGCTCATCCTTTGGGAGGACTTTTGGACCTTCCTCATGGGTTGTGTAATGCCGTTTTACTTGATTATGCGGTTGCGTATAATTTCCCTCACGCGAGTTCGCGCTATAAGGTCATTATGGAGAGAATGGGGCTTACATGTAAGAGTAAAACATCAGATACCCTGGTGAAAGTGTTGATTGATTTTAAAGCATCTTTGGGGCTTACAAGCAGACTAGGATCTTTGGGTGTATGTGAAAAAGTCATACCTGCATTGTCCACCATGGCACTTAAAGATGCGTGCATTGTCACTAATCCAAAATTACCCATTCAAGCTGAAGTAGAGGAGCTCTACGCCAATGCACTTTGATGAACATGCGGAATTACGCACAAAAATTATTGGATTAGGTGAAAATTCTATTCATAAAAGCTACTATGCGCAACTCAAAGAAAGGGCTGTTGAGTTGGAACGGTTTCGCGCTATATTGGATCGCTCATCAGAGATGATTATTCTTTTAGAGGCACAAAGTCATTTGATTGTTGATGTGAATGCGACAGTGTGCAATTTGTTTGGACAATCCAGAGAAAAACTTTTGCATACACCTCTTGAACAGTGGTTTGAGCCTAATGTGGTTGAAAATCTTTTGGCTTATTGTCGTAAAGTGGGTCGCAATGCTTGTTCTCACTGCTCTCAAACAGCGTGTAAAATTTGCACAACAACTGAAATTGCAATGGATACACCTCACGGCGTTTTTCCCATAGAATTCGCACTTCAAAGAGCAACATTTGGAGGAATAGAGTATTTTGTTCTGTTGGGTTCAGATATTTCTGAGCGCAAAAAAGCAGAAGCGCAGATCTATACACTTGCATTTTATGACCCACTCACAAAGCTTCCCAACCGTCAATTACTCTTTGATCGCATCTCTCACGCCCTTGCCAATAGTAAAAGACACCGCAAATATGGAGCACTGTTATTTATCGATCTTGACAATTTTAAGACACTTAATGATACTAAAGGGCATCATGTGGGTGATGAACTTTTGACACAAGTTTCTAGACGCATTGAGAGTATTTTACGAGAAGGAGATACGCTAGGGCGATTAGGCGGTGATGAGTTTGTTGTCTTGCTTGAGGGGCTGAGTCTTGAAAAGCAAAGTGCTGCCATCCAATCGGAACAATTTGCTTACCGCATGAAGCATATTGTAAACTTGCCGTATACGCTTTTTGGATATGAATATACTATTTCACCAAGCATTGGCGTAGTGCTTTTTGTCGGGGATGAAAAGAACAAAGAATCTTTGCTCAAACACGCTGATATAGCGATGTACCAAGCTAAACAATCAGGTCGCAATACCATTCGCTATTATGACCCATTGATGCAAAAAGCGATACAAAGCAAACTGGTGATGGAAAAAGAGTTGAAAATAGCCATCAGTGAAAATCAACTGGTTTTATTTTACCAACCCCAAGTGGATGAACAAGGAAATCTTGTGGGGCTTGAAGCCTTAGTTCGGTGGAATCATCCCAAAAGAGGACTTGTTCCTCCGTTAGATTTTATCCCTTTGTGTGAAGAGTCTGGGCTGATTATTAGTCTTGGAAAATGGGTTTTGGAACATGCTTGTGAGCAAGTAAAAAAATGGGAAACACTTTGGCATAGTGCCTTACATGTAAGCATTAATGTTAGTGTAAAACAGTTTCAAGAGGCGCATTTTTATCCAATGGTTGAGGGAATTTTAAAGCGTACGGGCGTGAGGGCTGATTTGATTAAGTTTGAGTTGACGGAGAGTTTGATTGTCGATCATGTGGAAGAAACGATCGCAAAGATAAGCAAAATTCGCGCCTTAGGGGTTAAATTTTCATTGGATGATTTTGGGACGGGATATTCATCGCTTTCTTATCTCAAAAAATTGCCGCTCGATGAACTCAAAATTGACCAAAGCTTTGTACGAGATATTAGCACTGATATCAACGATGCGATGATTGTTAAGACTATCATCGATATGGCGTCTAACTTTGATTTTGAAGTGGTGGCTGAGGGTGTGGAGACGCAGGCTCAACTTCAATTCTTAACTGAAAATGGATGTCGTATTTTTCAAGGCTATTTTTTTGGTAAACCCCTGCCTTATAAAGAGATAGAGCGTATTTATTTTACGCTCTAGTGACCATACTTTTCTCGCAAGATTCGTTTATTGATTTTTCCTACGCTGGTTTTGTCAATGCTTTGCACAAATTGCATTTTGAGCAACATACCCTCTCGCGCCATGATACCTTTTTTGATAAACTCTTTAGTGTGGGAAAGGATACTTTTTTCGATTGATTCATCTTTTTTGCTTTCATCCATGACGATAAGCGCAAGAGGTCGCTCTCCCCACCGCTCATCACTAATACCAATAACCGCAACTTCTTTAACTGCTGAGTGTTGGTTAATGATGTCTTCAAGCTCCAAAGAGGAAACCCATTCACCGCCTACTTTGATGATGTCTTTGGTTCTATCGGTGATTTTGATATAGCCTTGTGTGTTGATATTTGCCATATCGCCTGTGTGGAGATAGCCTCCATGCCAAAGAATTTCAGAGTTTTTTTGGTCTTTAAAGTAGCCCTGTGTCAACCAAGGTGAGCGCACAACAATCTCGCCTGTGGATTCACCGTTGTGTGCAACTTCTCTCATCTCATCATCGACGATTTTGATTTGTACCAACCCCATCGGTCGTCCTGTTCTTATTCTTATATCGCTTTGGGAAGATGCGTCAAGGGCTAACATTTCAGGTGTGAGTTGCGCTAGTGTTAAAATAGGGCAGGTTTCACTCATACCATATCCTGTGAATAGGTCAATGCCTCGCTTCATTCCCTCTAGGCACATTGCTTTAGGTAATGCGGCTCCTCCAATGATGACTTTCCACTTCGATAAATCAACTTGGTCAATTTTTGGTGAGTTAAAAAGCATGTGCATAATAGTAGGTACACAATGTGAAAAAGTGACTTTTTCTTTATCAATGAGTTCTAAGATCAGATCAGGCACATAACGACCAGGATAGACTTGTTTCACACCTAAAAAAGTAGCTACATAGGGAAGTCCCCACGCGTGAACATGAAACATCGGAGTGATAGGCATATAGACATCGCTTTGGTTAAAGCTTCCTTGTTTTGGGGCACTTCCTAGTGTGGAAAGTGTGCCTAGCGTGTGAAGAACAAGTTGACGATGGGTGAAGTAAACGCCTTTGGGCATTCCTGTTGTTCCCGTGGTATAAAAAGTCGTGGCTCTAGTGTTTTCATCAAAGTCTGGAAAGTCAAAAGAATCTTTACATGTAAGAAGTAAGGCTTCGTATTCACCCTCTACATGTAAAGAAGTTTTAGCGATAGTGTCATCTTCGCTGAGAACGATAAATTTATTGACATCCATCCTGCCTTTGATTTGGTCAAGTACAGGTAAAAAATCATTGTGGACGAGCAAGACATCATCTTCGGCATGGTCAATGGTATATAAAATCTGTTCAGGAGAGAGCCGAATGTTGATGGTATGTAAAATCGCTCCGATCATCGGGATAGCAAAATAACACTCCAAATAACGATGTGAGTCATAATCCATTACAGCGACCGTATCGCCTGCTTTTACGCCTTGTGAGGTCAGTAGGTTTGCAAGAGCGCAAACGCGTTTTTTAAACTGTGCATAAGTAAATCGCTTTTCGTCTTTGTAAACGATTTCTTGATGAGGGTTATTGCAAATGGGAGCCAAAAAAATATTTTTAATAAGCAGTTGATAATCGTGAGAATAATTCACCGTTGTCCTTTGATTAAATTTTAAAAGCCTCGTTCATCACATTTTCTATTTTTTTGAAGTCGTATTGATTTTTAAAAAAGAGATTAAAAGCAAGTACTGCTTGGTATAAAAGCATCTCTTTGCCATCTTTGGTTGGGATATTGAATCGTTGTGCCATGGTTAAAAAAGGTGTTTGTTGATTGTAAATGACATCAAAAGCGTATTTGGCATTTTGAAAAATTTGTTCAAGCAAAGCTTTCTCGCAAGGTAATTCTTCATCTTTTAGCCCTGCGGAGGTTGTGTTGATGATGAGGTCAAAAGGCTTACATGTAAAGGTATCCCAAGTCTTACATGTAAAGCCTTTTTGCTCAAAAAAATCGAGTCTTGAGGATGAGCGATTGAGAATGGTTGCCTCGATATGATGTTCTTGTAAAATGGTCGCTATCGCTTTTGCAGTCCCGCCTGCGCCCAAGATAAGCGCCGAGGAGATAGCACCAAATGATTTTATGGCTTCATAAAAGCCTTGTGCATCAGTATTGTATCCGATGATTTTGTCACCCTCTTTGACAAGGGTATTGACCGCACCTATTTTTTGTGCGATGCCTCTCACTTCATCACATTGAGCATACGCTACTTCTTTGTGTGGAACAGTGACATTCGCTCCTTGAAGTTGCATTGCTTTAAACGAAGAGATGAGTTTTTCAGGTTCAATGATGGCTTTTCTAATGTAGCAACCATTGAGGTTAAAGGCACTCAAGACACTGTTATGAAGTCGTGGAGAAATGGAGTGTGAAACGGGGTTTCCAAAGATACTAAAGAGTAGCAAAGGACTACTCTTTTAAATCATCAAGTGAGCTGGTCATAGCGCCTAGTTTATTAGTTACTTCAAGGTATTCAAGTTCAGGTTTGCTATCGGCCACGATACCAGCACCCGCTTGAAAGATAATTTTTTCATCATCAAGGTAAGCTGTTCGAATAATGATGCCACTGTCCATATTGCCATCAAATCCAAAATATCCCACCGCACCGCTGTAAAAACTGCGTTTAATACCTTCAAAATCACTGATAAGTTCCATCGCACGGATTTTAGGTGTTCCTGTCATCGTGCCTGCGGTAAAAGTAGCGGCAAAGAGGTCGAACATATCGTATTTGTCATCAAGCACGGCACCAATGTCACTCACAAGGTGCATCACATGGGAGTATCGTTCAACACGCATCATATCTTTGACTTTAACACTGCCCACTTTAGCGACACGACCAAGGTCATTTCTGCCTAAATCAATAAGCATCAGATGTTCAGCGCGCTCTTTTTCATCCGCTAAAAGTTCCATCTCATAAGCTTGGTCTTTTTCATAGGTACTTCCCCTCTTGCGTGTTCCTGCAATTGGTCGAAGGATAATGTGTCCATCTTTAAGTCCTATCATCACCTCTGGAGAACTTCCGATGATGGCAAAGTCTTTGTAAGAGAGAAAAAACATATACGGAGATGGGTTTTTGTTTCTTAAAATGCGATAGAAACTAAGGCGATCAACAGCACCAAATTGTGTAAAGCGATTGGACATAAGGATTTGAAAGACATCGCCACTGCGAATCATCTCTTTAGAGGCTTCGACCATCTCAAAAAATTTGGCTTTGCTAAAGGCAAAAGAGCCTTTTGTTTTGTCTATTTGACTGGTTTTGATAGGAATGTGAATGTGCGGTTCTCTTAAGCATGAGACAATGCTATCCATTTGTTGCGCAATGTCATCGATAAAAGTATGTAAAGTTAAAGAATTAGATTTGTGTGAAAAAGTACATACGAGTTTGGGGCGCATCAAATCAAGGTCGGGTATATGAATATCATCTTTGAGATTGTCCATATGCGATTTTAAGCGAGGCTCAAAGACCTTTACCGCGTCATAACCGATATAACCGATAAATCCATCGATAAATCCCACCCCTAAATCGGCAGCTTGTTTTTTATAGGCTTCTTTATCTAATGAGGCGTATCTTTTTTTTAAAAAGTGAAAAGGATTTTTGTCGATTTCAAGAGTTTGCCCTGTCTCATCAGTGTAGAGTGTCTGCTCATGTTGATAAACAATGCGCTCTCTTGCCCCAATGAAAAGAAAACTAAAGTTGCCCTCAGAATTATTGATGGCACTTTCGAGTAAAAACGAAAGCTCACCCTTAAAATACTCCTGCAATTTTGCAAAAATCGTAATTGGGGTGAGCTGGTCAAAGAGTAATTTTTGAGATCTTAGCAAGCTATTTTATCCTATAAATAAAGGCATTTTTGTTGACGCTTGAACGGATATTGGCTAAAGCATTTTCTGCATCAGCAGAATTGGCATACGGTCCAATCAAAATTTTATTGACATTGTTACCATTGACTACGGTAGGATAGATTTTATATTCAAATCCTTTCGATTTAATGTCATTGAGCACTCTTTGTTCAGGCGCTGTGGCAACAGCTCCCACTTGAACATAGATACCAGCACCAGTACTTCCACTTGTTGTAGGGGTAGTTGTTTCTTTAGGTTTTGCCACCTCTTTTTTAGGAGCAACAGGAGGAGTGGCTTCTTTAGGTTTTGTATCAACTACTTTAGTGGTATCTGCTTTGGTGGCTACAGGTTCTTTACCCTTTGCTTCTTCTTGTTTAGCCACTTCTTTTTCTTTAAGGGTCTTGATCATATCTTCAAAGCTTTCCTTTTTAGGGTTTTCTTCGATGATAGGCACTTGCTTAAAGAGTTGGTCATCTTTAGGCAGTTGTGTTTCTTGCGTTGGCTCAGGTGGTAAAATCAATTTGGAAGTATCTTTACCATTATCTTTGTTCATCATTTTCATACTTGCAAGGGCAACAAGAAAAACAAGAATTAAAAATGCTGCTAAGATAAGAATTCGTTTGACTTTTACCGTTTTATGGTCGCCTTTTTCTAATACGATATCACTCAGTTCATTTCTACTATTTTCCATGGTATCTCCTTTGGAATAAACTTACATGTGCTTCGCCCAAGAAGCACCTCTCTCTTTTTGATATAAATCATATGGAAGAGCCAAGATATTGAACTCTTTGGGTATCTCTTGACTTGGGAACATCTTCCATTCTCTTGGGAGCTTTTGAGAAAGCTTCATAGAGAGCATTTTAGCAATTTGGTAACCCTCTTGCAGTGTGGTATGTCCTTTGTGTACATATAAATGCAAGTGACCCTCTGTTTTAGTCTTGTAAGCCGTAAAGTTAAGGAATCCTTCTTCTCTAAGCAAAAGTTGTGCCCTATGCCAAAATCGCTCTGTGTTTCGGCCATTGTAGTCAAAAACAATATTTTCTATTTTATCAAATCGATTGATGAGTGAATGCGCAACTGTTATCTTTCCATCCAGATGATCTTTAATGATAGCATTACTCAATGTTTCATTGATGCGCTCATATTTATCAAAAAAGACACGACCGCCAAAATCAATTTTTTGAACGATATTATCGCGTTTAATCCAGTAGTGGTCAGTTACCATTTTGATAAGTGAAACATCGATGTTGTACATAAAATTCCTTAGTAAGTTGGTCTATCATAAATAATGAAGTTGCTGGCTAATGCTTTCATTTCATCTTTTATCTTTACATGTAAAGCTTCATCATGGATATTATCTAAGACATCGGCAATTTTATTGGCAATAATCTCAAATTCTTTTTCTTTCATTCCACGAGCTGTTAATGCAGGAGAACCTATGCGTACACCGCTGGTGACAAAAGGACTTCTGGTTTCTCCAGGAACAGTGTTTTTATTGACTGTAATACCTGCATTTCCCAGTGCCAAATCAGCTTCTTTTCCACTGAATTCTTTGTTGAGAAAAGAGACAAGTACCATATGGTTATCTGTACCACCACTGACGATATCATAACCTCTTTTAATAAGAACATCGGCTAAAACTCTAGCATTGGCTCGTACTTGTTTTGCATAAGTTGTCCATTCTGGTTTAAGATTTTCAGCAAACCCTACCGCTTTTCCAGCGATGACATGTACCAATGGTCCACCTTGAATACCAGGGAAGATAGCACTATTAATTTTTTTAGCGATTTCTTCATCGTTTGTTAGAATGATACCACCTCTTGGTCCACGGAGTGTTTTATGCGTTGTACTTGCTACGACATGGCAGTGTGGGAATGGACTTGGATGCTCGCCACCTGCTACAAGACCTGCAATATGTGCGATATCGGCAAATAGATAAGCGCCTACTTCATCGGCAATTTCTCTAAACTTAGCAAAGTCAAGAACTCTCGAATAAGCACTTGCTCCACAGATAATCATCTTTGGTTTAACGATATGCGCTATTTCTCTGACTTTATCGTAATTGATGCGACCATCTAGTTCAACGCCATAAAAAAAGCTGGAGTAAGTTTTACCCGAGCTACTCACTTTTGAACCATGAGTTAAGTGTCCACCATGACTTAAATCCATACCTAAAATTTTATCAAATGGGTTAAGAAGGGCTTGGTAAACACCTTGGTTGGCTTGTGAACCTGAGTTTGGTTGGACATTAGCGTAGGAACATCCAAAAAGTTTACAGACTCTATCGATAGCAAGTTGTTCTACAAGGTCTGCAAACTCACATCCGCCGTAGTAGCGTTTATTAGGATATCCTTCTGCATATTTGTTGGTAAAAACACTCCCCATTGCTTCCATAACAGCAGGATAAGTAAAGTTTTCACTGGCAATCATTTCTAAATGGTCACATTGTCTGTGCAACTCTTTTTCGACTAAATCATAAACAATTGGGTCTACAGTTTTTAAAATACTCATTTTTTATTCCTTGTCATCTTGTTGTGTTTGTTCATCATTCTCATTCAAAGGCTTCATGGCTGGGAAAAGAATGACATCTTTGATGGATTGTTCATTGGTCAGTAACATGGTGAGTCTATCGATGCCAAGTCCTTGCCCTGCAGTTGGCGGTAAGCCATAACCAAGGGCTTGAACATAGTCTTCATCCATTTCATGTGCTTCATCATCACCTGCGTTTTTAGCTTGAAGCTGTTTTGCAAACCTTTCATATTGATCTATTGGGTCATTGAGCTCATTAAATCCATTGGCGATTTCTCGCCCTGCGATGAAAAGTTCAAATCGCTCAGCGATGTTTGGATTATTTTCATTACGACGCGCTAAAGGGCTAATCTCGATAGGATAGTCAATAATAAATGTTGGATTGATTAATTTTTCTTCGACAAAAAGGTCAAATAATTCTTCGTAAAGCTTTCCAAGTGAAAGTTTTGGCTCGGCACTAAAGCCCTTTTCAACGATGTATTGAACGATTTGTGCGCAATCATCTAGAATAGCATCTGGAACACCGCCAATTTGGCATAGCGCTTCTCTAAAGCCAATTTTTCTAAAAGGTTTTGAAAAATCAATTTCCATTTCACCATAAGGAAGTTTTCGAGGAAGTTTGAGTTTTTTAAGCAATACATCAAACATCTCTTCTGTTAAATGCATTAAATCGTGGTAATTGTGATATGCCCAGTAAAACTCTATCATCGTAAATTCTGGATTGTGCGTTTGATCCATACCTTCATTTCTAAAGTTACGGTTAATTTCAAAAACCGCTTCAAATCCACCCACAACGAGTCTTTTGAGATAAAGTTCTGGGGCAATGCGAAGATATCTATCGATGCCAAGCGCATTATGATGTGTCACAAAAGGTTTTGCATTTGCTCCCCCAGCTATTGGGTGCATCATAGGTGTTTCGACTTCTAGGAAGTCTCGTTCTTCAAAAAAGTGACGGATTTCACTGACAATTTTGCTTCTAATTTTAAAAGTTTTTCGCACATCAGCGTTCATAATCATATCGAGGTATCGTTTTCGGTAACGAAGCTCTTTATCTTGAAGACCATGAAATTTTTCAGGAAGCGGGATAATCGATTTGGTAGCGACTTCAAGTTCCTTTACATGTAAGGATAATTCACCCGTTTTGGTCACAAAAGGAAATCCTGTAACACTGATGATATCGCCTACTTCAACGAGTTTTTTGGCTTCATCAAACCATGTGTCACCAATAGATTCACGGCTAAAATAGATTTGAAGCATGCCATGTTCATCTTCTACCTTTGCAAAAGCTGCTTTACCCATGTGTCGTAAAAATTTGATTCTTCCAACGACAGTATTGCTTTTTTGCTCATCTCGTCCTGTTTCGCTTTTAA
>JAQWCT010000219.1 GCA_028705785.1 Sulfurospirillaceae bacterium
GAAGAAGCACATATTACACCCATTAAAAATCCAAAAGGTCATACTACCCATTATATTGGTGTTAAAATGGATATTACGACACGAATACACAATGAAAAAAAGATTGAAGATCTTTTACAAGAACAAAATACTATCTTAAATAGCCGCATTGTAGGTATTGCAAAAATTAAAGAACGAGAATTAATCTGGGTCAACGATGAATTTGCCCAAATGCATGGATATACAAAAGAAGAACTCATAGGCAAACCTACACGCGTACTCTATCCAAATGAAGAAGATTATGTTGCCTATGGAAAATTGGTTTATCCGCAGATAAAAAAAGGTGAGATTGTAAGAACGGAACTTCGTCTTCAACATAAAAATGGCGCTTTTAAATGGTATAAAATAGGTGGGGGCTTACTCAATTCTCAAAGCGAAGAGTCTATCTGGTCATTTATTGATATTACAGAGCAAAAACAATTAGAAGCTCAGGTCCATACTATGGCATTTTATGACACACTTACCCAACTTCCAAATCGTCGCCTACTTAACGATCGTTTGGCGCAAACACTCTCAAATATCAAACGCAATGGCTGTTACGGCGCACTCATGTTTCTTGATTTAGACAATTTTAAAATTTTAAATGATACCTATGGACATAATGTTGGTGATTTATTGCTGATAGAAGTGGCAAAAAGACTACAAAAATGTACACGAGAAATAGATACAGTCGCAAGAATAGGGGGAGATGAATTTGTCATTATCCTCAATGATTTAAATGCTAAAGAAAAAGATGCTTTGCTTCAAGCAAGTATCGTTGCAAAAAAGATTCGTCTTTCTTTAGCTAATCCTTATATACTAACTATCGATAATAATGATAACACAGAAGATACCATTAGTTATGATTGTAGTGCCAGCATTGGAATCGCCATGTTTTTAAATGATCATAAGCAAGAAGATATTCTTAAATGGGCAGATATCGCGATGTATCAGGCTAAAATTAATGGTCGCAATCAAATCAAATTTTACGAGATTGCCGATTAACGCTATCTTTATATTATCTTTAATTATTGAAAACTGTACTTTTCACAATTATAATATTTGACCGATTACTATCGATCTCACTACTATTGCTGAGCTTTTATTCTCTCAAGGATGCCTGCTTCACTGACGATTTTAGGATTTCCCTCATCTATAAGTTTAAGCCGCTGTTGTGCAATTTGTTCATTTTGATAAATTTTAAGCGCATTGGTCACAACTTCTGTGGGAGAAAGACTAAGGTTGCTACATAATTCATTTAATAAATGATTGGTTGTTTGTTCTATTTCAAGTGTAATAATGGGCATTTTTGAATCCTTTTGTGATTTAATACATATTATTTTATGTATTAAACGAGTAATTTTCTGCTTTTGAAGTATTCTTCTACTGCTTTTATGGAAAAAGCCTTATCGTAGGTGAAAAGCTCTTGCCATGTTTTTCCCTCTAAAAAAGTTTTAGTTTCTATCTTGTATTTTTTCTTGGTCATTTTTACAAAATCTATCAAATGACTTATCAAAAGTGCGTACTGAGCGGCACTGAGGCGATCTAATACATCAAAAGCACGGTAATAATTGACAATTTTTTTATTGGATTCATCTCCAACGCGTAGTGACCAGATGCGCTGTGCAAAGTCATGTTGGTACTCTACTCCAGCTCTTACATGTAAAGCAAATTCTCTTAGACCTTGTCTAAGTTTATCTTTGGCAATATAGTGGTTAATATTTTGAAAAAAGATATGTACACTTAAAATAAACAAATCTTCTGCGCATAGCGCATAGTGTTGTATCTCTTGGAGTGTCTCTTTTTCAACTAAAAGTTGAATTCTTAAATACTCAAGATGCTTAACACGCCAGTTATCTTTTTCACCCTCTGCCCTCTTCTGCCACTCAATAAGCGTAGGGCGAGGAATTAAAAATCGTTCAACAAGAGGCTTATACGAAGTACTCATAGTCTGCTCCAAAAGTCGGAATACATTATTATATTATTTTTTAATATAATAATGCAATACTTTAAATATAGAAATGTTTAAGTAACTCTGGGTTATCTTCAATCAAACCTCGCTCTACCAAGCGTTTGACAACTTCCAAATCACAATCTGTATCTTTAGGCCATTCTCTGGTGTAACCATCTATCTCATTTTTATTAGTAGCATCAACGCCAATGTATTCATCTTCAATAAAAATATCGCGCAAAGCATCAATATTGTTCACGATACGCCAAATTAACATGTAAGGATTGTTGACATCATTACTTAGTTCATCAACAAAAAATAGCAGTTTGAGATGTTTTTTCAAAGGCTTAAGCGCTTCATAGACTTCTTTACTCACCCTCTTCTTTTGAAGTGCTATCACACAAATTGGCGTTTTTGTCTGTGTTTTATACTGCTTAATGCTTATAACTTCAGGAACTAATTCAATGATTTTTGCCAAAAGTGCACTATCTTCCAAAATTTCTTTAGGCTCAATCTCTTGCAAGAGAGGCATCGAACAATCAACGCCCAATTTTCCACCAAAAAGTGCGTTAGGAGAAGCATGATCAAGCGCGTCACACACGCCTTCACTGATTAAAAGATTTTTAGCATGAACACGGTTGAGTATATAATCACTCAAAGCATCATAATCATCTAGTTCGGGAGCATTTTCATCAACAAAAATAGCATGTTTAACAAAACTCATCTGCCCCACTCCCCAAAAAGCGTGCATAAACTGCTTGGCATGTCCTGGATAAAGCACATTGAGTTTGGCTAAGATAAGATTGTGAAAAACGCCATTTTCTGGCATATTGTAGTCTATCAAATCGGGTGCTGTGGTTTTAAGCAGTGGTAAAAAGATGCGCTCCGTCGCCCATCCCATGTATTTATCTTCCAAAGGAGGCTTCCCTACAACAGTTGCTTGATAGATAGGTTTTTCTTTACATGTAATGCAAGTTACATCCATCACAGGATACGGCTCTTTAAGCGTGTAATAACCTGTATGATCCCCAAAAGGACCCTCAATTTCCATATTAGCTGGATCGACCCAACCTTCGATAACCATATCTACATCTTCAGGGATATAAATCGGATTGGTCAATGATTTAACCAGTCGTGCACTTTTTTCTTTGATAAAACCATACAATAAAAGTTCAAACATTCCAATAGGCATCGGTGCTTGACCGCACCAAATATAGAGTGGGTCACCACCTATGGCAACGCTTACAGGCATTTTCTGCCCTGCTTTTTTGTACTCATGGAAAAAGTGAGCACTGTCTTTATGAATTTGCCAGTGCATGCCAAGGCGATTTTTATCATAGACTTGTAATCGATACATACCAAGATTTTGTTTGGTACCATCTAAACTTTGTGTATAGACTTGCCCCATAGTGATAAAAGGACCACCATCCTCACTCCAAGTAGTTAAAATGGGTAGGTCATAAAGATTTGGCTCAGTTTGTATCTTTTGTTGACAAGCACCTTTGGATTTCAAGCGTTTTGGGAGTGCATTTTTTAACCCAAAAAGTGTTCCAAGCATACTTATCTTGTCAAAAAAACCAGAAGGAGGCTTCATGTGCAAGAGTTCTTGTATTTGCTTAGAAACATCGTTAGGATTTTTACCAAAAACAAGTTCTGTGGCTTTAGTAGAACCAAAGACATTCATCAAAACAGGTATATCAAACTTTTTACCAAGCTTCTTACTGATGGGTTTGGTAAATAACAAAGCCTTAGAATCAGGTTTTTTAACCTCAATATACGCTATATGAGGAATTTCAAGGTCGATGTCTACTTCTTCATCAATAACGCGTAAAAGATCTTCTTCACCCAAAAGCTTGATAATTCTTTCCATATTTTGACCTTAAAATATCTCGTTTAATGCGATTGTCTCAGCGCGTTTGAGTAACTCTTTAGCACCTTCATCGATAACTTTTTGTGCTAATTGTTGACCTAAAAGTTTATAATCTTCTTTATTTCCAACAAGTTTCTGAACAATCATCTGTGATCCATCAGGTAACCCTAAAATGGCTTTTACTGTAATCTGTGTACCTTGTATTTCCGCATTTACACCAATAGGAACTTGGCAACCACCCTCTAAAATCCTGATAAAATCTCGCTCTATGGTTGTTTCTATAATGGCATCTTCATC
>JAQWCT010000220.1 GCA_028705785.1 Sulfurospirillaceae bacterium
GGGCGCAGCGGACGGGGCTCGAACCCGCGACCCTCGGCGTGACAGGCCGATATTCTAACCAACTGAACTACCGCTGCAAACGGATGGTGGTCGTTATAAGACTCGAACTTATGACATCCACCTTGTAAGGGTGGCGCTCTACCAACTGAGCTAAACGACCAAACACTAAAAGAAGATATAATGGCGACCCTAAGGGGATTTGAACCCCTGTAACCGCCGTGAAAGGGCGGGATCCTGGACCACTAGACGATAGGGTCGCACAGATATTAAATGGTGACCCGTGATGGATTCGAACCATCGACCACCTCCTTAAAAGGGAGATGCTCTACCGACTGAGCTAACGAGTCACACTTTCTTCTTCTCGTAATGAGGCTGAAATTATAGAGAAAAAAAAGTCATTTGTCAAGATAAAATTTAACTTTTGAGAAAAATATCTCTTCCTACATGTAAAAGTAGCTTGAAAGCATGGTAAGCACTTTGTATTTGAATATATTCTCTATCACCTTCTAAAAGGAGTCGCTCTACGATGATTTCTCCATTTTTAGCGCGTGCTCCCACAAAAACGGTACCAACGGGTTTTTCAGTTGTTCCACCATCTGGTCCTGCGATGCCACTAGTCGCGACTGCAAAGTCAGATAAAGAGGCGTTTAAAACGCCCTCTAGCATCTCTCTAACACACAATTCACTCACTGCGCCAAATCGTTCCAGCGTTTCATTACTCACTCCTAACCACGATTCTTTGATAGCATTAGAATAAGTAACGAGTCCTCCTCCAAAAACAGCTGAAACACCTGCTCTTTGGGTTAACATTGAAGCGATTAGTCCTCCTGTACAACTTTCAGCCGTACTAAGCGTTTTATGATGTTCTTCTAAACAATGTGCAATATAGGCGATAACATCAGGATGGTGGATGATTTTTTGTGGGAGGAGAGATTTTGCTGCTTTAAAAAAGCTTTCCAAATTGCCATATTTATTAGAAACTGCTTCAACCATATGCCAACCTTCGATAATCGTTGTTGGCGTAATTTTTATCTCATAATTTTGAGCAAGTGGCTCTAATAAAATTTTGAGAGAATCTTCATCGATGTCGATAATGGAAAAAAGAGACGCGGCATTTTTATTTTCAATAAGAATGGAGGGAAGCTTTTTGTTTTCATTTGCCTTGATAACATTGATAAGTTTGTCTTCGCGCTGCAAAAGATAACTATTGTTTTCAAGCTTGACACTTTTTGAAGGAATAAGCATACCAGATTTGAGTTCCAAAGCGTCTTCACCTAGAGTTGCAACAACTTTATTAATCAGATTGAAACTGTCACTAGATGCAATGATAATAATTTCATCGGCATGTGAAATAGCTTCTTCTAAAACAAAAAAGAGGTCTTTGTCATTTTTGTCAATATAGACAGTTTGATCAGGAAGATCAATGTGTTTGGTAATAGTGGTGTGAATATAATTTAAAAAAGGTAAATTGTAACGCAAGGATTTGCCTACAACTATGAGTGCGCTTTTCATCTAAAATAGCCTTTTTTTACTTCGCATTATACCGTAAGTGCTTCTTAAATAGATTTTAGATAAACTTGCCTCATTTTAAGAGGCTTTTAGCGCTCCCAAGGAGATATATTAGATGGATTATAAAGATACCCTGCTTCTTCCCCAAACTGACTTTCCCATGAGGGGAAACTTGCCCCAAAATGAGCCAGCACGATATGCAAAATGGTTTTCCAAAGAGGATAATGCTTACGCCAAGATGATTCAAAATCGAGAAGGTGTCGCAAAAACTTTTATTTTGCATGATGGACCTCCTTATGCCAATGGGCACATTCATATTGGACACGCACTTAATAAAATTTTAAAAGATATTATCGTTAAAACACACTACTTTTTTGGTGAGAAAGTTCGTTATGTCCCAGGTTGGGATTGTCATGGTTTGCCTATTGAGCAACAAGTGGAAAAAAATATCGGTAAAGAGAAAAAAGATACATTGGCTAAAAGTAAAATCAGAGAATTGTGTCGCGAACATGCGCGTAAATTTATCGATATTCAACGCGATGAATTTAAATCTTTAGGTGTTATTGGGGATTGGGAAAATCCGTATATGACGATGAAGTTTAAATTTGAAGCAGACATTTACCGCGCCCTTTGTGGTGTGGCAGATCGAGGACTTTTGGTTGAACGAAGCAAACCTGTTTTTTGGTCTTGGGCGGCAAGAAGTGCTTTAGCTGAAGCCGAAGTTGAATATGAAGATAAAGAAGATTACTCCATTTTTGTAGCGTTTGCTCTTAGCTCTGAGGCAAAAGAAAAATTAGACATTAGTGAAGATGCGAGTGTCATTATCTGGACAACAACACCTTGGACATTACCTGCAAATGTGGGTATTTCGTTTAATCCAGATGAAGAGTATGTACTGACAAATGATGGATATATCGTGGCTCGTGCTTTACATGTAAAGCTTTTAGAGCAAGGTGTTATTAAGGGTGAAATCAAAAAAACCTTCAGCGCCAAAATTCTTGAAAAGAGTTTTGCTCTCAACCCTCTTAACGGTAGACCTTCACAACTTCTCTTAGGTGACCATGTTACGATGGATGGTGGAAGTGGATGTGTTCACACAGCTCCAGGACACGGTGATGACGACTATAAAATGGGGCTTAAATACGGTCTTGAAGTCGTAATGCCAGTTGATGAGAGAGGCTGTTATGATGAAACAGTTGTTCGCCTTGGGCTTTTACCTGATGCGGCATCCTTTGTAGGTGAGCATATCTTTAAATGCAATGAGAGAATTTTAGAGCTTTTGGGCGATAAACTTTTAAAATGTAGCAAGTTTACGCACTCATATCCATTTTGTTGGAGAACACATCAGCCTGTGATTTATCGTGCTACCAAGCAATGGTTTGTGGCGATGGATGAAGCCATTGGTGGGCGTGAGAGTCTTCGTAAAATGGCAATGGATGAGATTGGAAAAGTGCGTTTTTATCCTCGTTCAGGCATCAATCGTTTGGGGTCAATGATTGAAAACAGACCTGATTGGTGTATCTCTCGTCAGCGAGATTGGGGTGTTCCTATCGCCTTTTTTAGGGATAAAACGACGGGTAAACCTATTTTTGATGCAAAAGTAGTAGAGCACATCGCCAATATTTTTGAAGAAAAAGGTGCAGATGCGTGGTGGGATTTAGAAGTTGAAGACCTTTTAGTTGAAAACAGCGGATATAAGTCTGAAAATCTTGATAAAGTCATGGATATTTTAGATGTTTGGTTTGACAGTGGAAGTACTTGGAAAGCGGTTTTACAATCTCCGGAATATGATTCAGGGGATTACCCAGCGTCAATGTACTTAGAGGGAAGTGACCAACATCGTGGTTGGTTCCAAAGTTCACTTCTGGTAAGTACCGCAGTCAATGGCATCGCTCCGTATAGCAAAATCCTCACCCATGGCTTCACCGTCGATGAAAAAGGTGAGAAGATGAGCAAATCTAAGGGCAATGTGGTTGCTCCTAATGATATTGCTAAGCAACATGGTGTTGAGATTTTACGCCTTTGGGTAGGAACGAGTGAGTATACGACGGATTTAAAAATCAGTGAAAATATCCTCAAACAAATCAGTGAGCAATACCCAAAAATCCGAAATACCTTTAGATTTTTATTTGCAAACTGTAATGATTTAGAGCAGATTTTACCTTATGAGCAAATGGGAGTGTTGGATAGATGGATACTTGTCCATGCCAAAAGTGTATTGGATGAGGCAGAGGCGTATTTTAGAGAGTATGAATTTTCTAAAGGCTTTGCATTGTTGACCCATTTTATCACCGTTGAACTCAGTGGTATTTATCTTGATATTTCTAAAGACAGACTCTATTGTAATGCTAAAAGCGATGTTTTAAGACTCTCAGCACAAAGTGCAATGGCGCTTATTGCTGGAAGATTGATGGTACTTGTAGCCCCAACTTTGACTTATACTGTGGATGAAATGATGGAATATGCACCTGCTATCCTCAAAGGTGAGAAGTACAGCGTTTTTGATTTGCTCTATGAAGCATTGCCTGCGGTGAGTGTAGACTTTGATGCTCCGTACATGATGGAAGCAAGAGAGAAGTTTTTTGAGATTGTGGATGGGCTTAAAAAAGAGAAAATTA
>JAQWCT010000221.1 GCA_028705785.1 Sulfurospirillaceae bacterium
AGGTGCCATCGACATGTTTGAGGTATTTCATGTATTCTTCTGGGAGTTTGTCCAATTCGTTCGATACTTTTTGAAGTTGAACGGCGGCATTTTCATTTTTGTTAAATTGGATTTTTTTGCCTCCGTGGTTGGGCAGCCAATTGATGTTTACGAGATTTTTTTCAGTTTCTTGTTTTGTAGAACCATAGAGTTTTTTAAATAAAGCATCGTTACGAAATCTACCAGGGTCGTCATTTAAACTTGGTGGTGCAATGGGTGTAAAGGCTGGATAACTTTGGGCAAATTGGTCTTCGATATCTGCATTGTCGAGCTTTTCGTCAAAGGATTTGACTTTTTTGTCATCGTAAGGTAAAGACGAGCCATCGATGAAAAAGACAGTGTTGTCTTTGATAGCTTTGATGCTGGGGTATTTGAGTGTTAGGTTATTGCTTTTAGTATTGGCAGGTTTGATGGTGATGCCCTCGACTCTGCTGATGAGCAGTGAGGTTTGCGGAACATTAGGTTGATTTTCACCTACATGTAAATCTGAGATAACGGCTTTTCCGATGATATTTCGTCCCTCTTTTCCATCTTCCATCGTCCGTACACCCCATGCGTTATGCACGACCATCGGCTTACCATCAACTTCGCCAGCATAGAGCATAATGTGACCTTGAAGGTAAATGAGGCTTAAAAAGGCGATACCATTTTTTAAAATCATGGCTTCTTTCTCCTGCGTTGTTAAATCTTTAATCGAAATGTACTCTCCAAACCCTTTTTGAGCGGCTGAGTTTCTAGGTATCCAAATGCCAAAAGGGGCTAGGAAATCTCGTGTCATGGCTGAGCAGTCACGATTTGCTAAGTATCCGCCCCAACCGTATTTTTCACCTAAAAGTTCATCGCCAAGGTTGGTGACACTCTCTTTGCTAAATGCGATAGGTACGATTTGAGCGAAGGATTTTGGGATGCGAAGAAGCAACCTTTGGGCTTCAAAAGAGGCATCATGGGTGTACATGTAAGCATGAAAAAAGCCATCTTCTTCGCCGATGATAGGTAGTATGGCTCCGATTTTGGCATAGCTGATGAAGCGTTGTTTGTCACTATACAAAGGTGCATTGTCTTTGGTAATGGCGATTTTTTGGGCTTTGATAAGGGTATTTCTCTCTTTGGCATCTAAGAGGACAAAACTCTCCACAGGTAACCAACCTGAGGCAAAAGAGCTTTCAACAAATGCCCATGCACCGTCTTTGGAATAGTGCGAGATGAGCAAGGGCTCTGCGATATGGATGCGAGAAGTTTGCAAGTAGTCAAACGGATAGCCTTCCCCTGGGAGCGTGGTTTTCTTGAAAAAAGGTTTGTGGGTCGGGAGATTTCGCATTTGTGAATTTTGAAGCATAATGGCGTGAGCGTTGATGCTTCCAAAGGCTTCAAAGTTCGTACTTTGTAAAATTGCATCTATCTCTTCATCGCCGATGAGTTGGAGATTTTCACCGTAGTATTTCTTTTTTAAGCCGTACGAGCGATTTGCCCACAGAGCATTATCTTTAGTATGTTTTAACGAAGTTCTAAACCAAGGCGAATAGTAGCGATAAGTAAAGTCATCTTGAGCAACTTTTTGAGGGGTGATGTTTTGCGCTAGAAAATCCATCTTTTGCGGATAAACCAACAATGCCTGTGAAGTCTGTGGCAAAGGCTCTTTTGTTCCACAACCAACAAATAAAAAGAGGCTACATGTAAAGATAAAAATAGTGCGAAATGAAATCATACTTACCCTTTTTTTGCAAGTTCCTATGCACTAATAATCTCATACAGATACGATACCGTAAAACTTTAGTTTCAAGGCAGATTTTTGCAGGTTTGCTTATTGCAAATCAAAAAAATCTAACGCAGAAAATAAGGTTTTACGGTATCGCCCGTAGGGTAAAACGATAGCGTATCACCTTCGCATGTAAATTTTCTTGACTTAGCTTTAGCTAAGCCTTCAAAAATTTTCATACAAATCTAATACACTCTCGTTTTATAGCTGTATGAGATTATTAGTGCATAGGAACTTAAATGCTATAATACCAAAAACAACTAGGATTGTCATTGAGCCTTAAAGAAAAAGTTATCGAAATCTTGAAAAAAAACAATGTTCTTTTGACTGGTGGCGCAGGAGTTGGCAAAAGTTATCTTGTTGGCGAGTTAGTCAGTGAACTACGCCAAAAAGGTAAGCAAGTTGTTGTTCTTGGTAGCACGGGTGTGAGTGCTGTTAATGTCGGTGGTCAAACCTTGCACAGTTTTTTTGCTTTTGGCATTTGCAATGACCTCGAAGAACTTGCTCGTCACGATAGATATACTAAACAACGCGTCAAAGAGATTAATAAAATACTATCACGGTGCGATTTACTGGTGATTGATGAGATTAGTATGGTCTCAAGCGATGTGCTTGATATGATTTACTCTCGCTTAAGATGTGCTAGTTTTGAGGGAAGTGTTCTTTTTGTGGGGGATTTTTTCCAGTTACCTCCTGTTTCAAAGCCTAAAAATGACTCATTGTGGGGTAGTTTTGAGTATGCCTTTGAAAGCAGTGCTTGGAGTGCTTTTGAGCCTTTGGTGGTGGAACTGACCATCACGAAACGCACTAATGATGAAGGTTTTTTTGCCGTTTTAAATAAAATTAGACGAGGGATTTTAGATAGCGATACTTATGATTATATCGAGAGTTTGAGGCAAAATATCGAAGTATGGGATGATGACCCTACGGTGCTTTTTGGCAGAAATAAAGAAGCAGAAATGCTCAATATTCAAAAACTTGCCTTGATAGAAAGTACGCCCATCGTCCTAAAAGCCAAAGAAAAAATCCATGAACAAAGCTTACATGTAAACAAAATTGAGGGTTGGAAAAATGCTTTGCCCATTCCTGTGGACTTGACCTTAAAAGTTGGCGCAAAGGTGCTTTTTTGTACGAATAAATGGGGCAAATACTACAATGGCGAGCGCGGTGTCATCAAAGCGATAGATGAAGAAGTCGTGTTGGTGGAAAAAGAGGGTGAGTGTGTGAAAGTTGAGCGACAAGAGTATACTTTACATGAAAATGTAGTGATGGATGGCGTGGTGAAAGAAAAACCGCTAGTGTCTATCGAGCAGTTTCCCCTCAAACTCGCATACGCCATCACGATTCACAAGTCACAAGGGATGAGCATCGACTCTTTGGTCTGCAATGTTGATAATATTTTTGAAAAAAGCCAGTTTTATGTGGCTATCAGTCGGGCACGCTTTCCTCAAAATCTTTTGATAGACTACCATCATCATAGATTTGGTGAACATATGGAGCGCTGTGTTAAGGTTTCGGAAAAAGTGGAAGCTTTTTATAGTAAGTCCAAAATCCTGAAAATCGAAGAGGAAAAAACCTCATTGTTTGAAGAAATTTGACGATTTACATGTAAGAAAAATTAAGGAGTAAAAGATGAAATTAGAACTCTCCTACGAGGCAAAAGGTTTTGCTACTTACTCCAAAAGTGACAAAACAATTGACCTAAATGAAAAAGATAAAAAGATAAGTGCTAAAGAGATTAGCGATACTTATTTTTTTGAATACCAAATGAAAATTACTACCGAGTCCAAAGATAGTTTTGAGCAACAAGCTGATACATTTAGACTCTCCGACATCGGTTATAATGGTAAGCCTATTGGTGAACTAAGCCAAGATGAGGCACAAGCTTTGGTGGCGGAGGATGGCTTTTTTGGCATTGCTCAAACGAGTCAACGCATAGCAGATTTTGTACTTATGGGTGCAGGTGATGATGCCCAAAAACTAAAAGCTGGTAGGTCTGGAATGCTTCAAGGTTTTAAAGAGGCTGAAGCGATGTGGGGTGAAAAACTTCCTGAAATCAGCTATACTACGATGCAAAAAGCATTAGAGATGGTTGATGCAAAACTTGCTGAACTTGGCGGAAGTGTGCTTGATACTTCTGTTTAAAAAGGGAATTATGAAAAGAATTTTTTTAGCGATAATTTTCTTACATGTAAGCTTATTGGCAGAGACTTTTGGCATAGACCAATTTCGAGCCAATGTGTTTGCAAAAGCCGATAAAAAGCCAGTTGAAGTACAAGTGAGTTTGGTTTTTGAAGGTAAAGATATAGGTGCGAATGAA
>JAQWCT010000222.1 GCA_028705785.1 Sulfurospirillaceae bacterium
CACCATGCACGATGCACGGTATTCCACTTTTAGCCAACGCTTTTTGAAGCAGATCCCCGATGCTTCCATAAGCAGGACCTGGAAGCAAAACCATCACGGTGTCGCTTTCATCCACCAGACACTTCATCCCATGCTGAAAAAAGTCGATGGTCGCTTCCAAATCTTCGTGCGTGAAAAAGATGCGCTTCTCATCACCTGTCGTACCAGAGGTATTTAAGGTCACAATGCGCTCAATATCGGAACTGGGAACACAGACAAAATCAGAGGTATTTTCTTTAATCTCCTCAGGTGTTGTAAAAGGGATACACTCAAAATCTTTAAACGATGTCATGGAATTTAAATCAATCTCTTTGAGTTTTTCGTGATAAAACCGACTCTTCTCTTTGGCATACGCTAAGGTCTGAATGATCTTTTCAAGCTGATACGCCCTCAAAGCATCTTGGCTTTTTAAAACCAATTGCGTTCGCTCAAGTATCCAGTTTTCCAATGGCGTTATATTCATCATGCCCTCTTTGTCTCTCGATACAGAGACTTCCCATCCATATTAGTGATGTTGTACATGCAAAACGGAATCAGTTTGCCTTCCACAGTAGAGACATGAATACAACAATCCCGAATACGCTCTAAATTGACATTCCACGCATCTTGAAACGCCATACCGGAGAGGCTAAACGCATTGTTAGCAATGGCGTTTAAGATTTTGTCCCAGTCGGAGAGTTTCTCTTCTTTGACTTGTTTTTGATACGACCAATTGCGAGCCACAAAAGCTTTAGCTTTATTCGCTCCCTCTTCTGCTTTTTCACTGCCACTTGAACAGCAAGAGCGTTTGGTCACAGGCTTTAAGCTGCCCTCTTCAATCAGATAATTGCCATGAAACGAACAGAGTGCATTTTCGCATCCTGGGGGTTTCATACTCTGCATTTTAACCATGTGATGGGTTTGCTCGCAAATACACTCCATCACTTCTGGCAAGGTAATACGCTCAGAATCTTTTGGCGGCTCAGGAATGCGCCCAAAATAACTCACAGGTTGAAAATGCACCCCTCGGACGGTAGGCGTTTGGCTTATGCCAAAACGGATGATGTCACCAATGCTCTCCACATTAATGTTGGGCACGATGGTAGGAACCAGCACCACACCAATGCCATGTTTGCGACAGTTTTCAATCGCTTGAGCCTTAACATCAAAAAGCGCACGACCGCGTAGTTTTTCATAAATCGCATCATCGATGCCATCAAATTGTAAAAAAATGGAGCTCAGCCCTGCTTCTTTGAGAGCTTTGACATACGCTTCGTCTTGTCCCAGACGAATGCCATTGGTATTGACCTGAATAAACGGGAAACCCAATGAAACACCGATGCGAACAATCTTCACCAAATCATCCCTCACTGTTGGCTCACCGCCTGAGAGTTGGATATTGCACTTTCCTGAGACTTTCAAAATACTCTCAAACTGAAATCGCAACTGCTCTAAGGTTGGGTCACTGCTTTTAGCATCTAGTGCATCCGCAAAACAGAAACGGCAGTTAAGATTACACCGTGAAGTGACTTCAATGAGTGCGGTGCAAGTATGTTGCCTGTGCGCACTACATAAGCCACAATCAAACGGGCACCCTTTTTCAACTTCTGTTATTGGATTTTTAATGGTTGCTCTCTCTTTGGTGCGTATCCATTCACGCATCGGCGTTTTGCTTCGCCACAAAACCGTCTCAAATGTTCCATGTTCGGAGCACTCTTTGTGCATATATGTATTCATCCCCTTATCATACATGTAAGCCTCAAGCTTATGTAGACAAATAGGGCATAAGCTCTCAGTGTGAATCAAAGGATCAAGCGTCATTGCATCTACTCTCTATTGCCGTACTCGTAGCCATGCTCTAACAAAACCTCATAGACTTTGACATACGCTTTTTTGATAATCTCAGCGCAAATGGGCTTAAAACTCTGATCGCCACTGGCAAAATCTCTTTCCCCAATGAGGGTAACACATTTGGTTGTCCCAAATTCAGCTTTAAACCATGCGTGAAACTCTTTGGTCATCTGTAAAAAATCTTCTTTTGCCGCTTCAGTTTCAGCACCTTTTGCGCCATAAAGCCCTAAAACACCAATACCACCAGTAAGCACGCCACAAGTTTTTTGTGTGTCAGCAATGCCTCTGCAAAGTCCTTGCGCCGAGCGCACTAAGTCATCATTAGAAGCGCCTTCATCTTCGAGGGCGAGTTTATACATAATCTGCGCACAGCAAAACCCTGCTGATGAGAGTTTAAAAAGTCGTAGTGATATATCATCCATTGTTTGCTTCTCCTTTTTTAGCGATTAACATAAAATAACCCGGTTTGCACTGTTTAATGTTTTGATCAAAAGAACAACTCGCGTGAGCGGCTTCGCCTTCGATGGTTTTACCCCAAAAAGCCCCCATGGAGCCGTGCGAAAAGATAATTTTGACCATAAGCTCTTTCAGCAGTTGAGAACAATCTTCCACAAGCATAATCTCAAAACCAATCTCCTCCAACATCTCTTTTAAAGAGAGTAGATCGTGCATTCCACGCATACACGATGTCATGGAAAAATTATCCATTGCACTAAGTGCCTCAGGGATTTTTGCATACACATCATTAATCACGAACCAACCGCCATTTTCGAGCACGCGGTAGACCTCTTTAAGGCTTACATGTAAATCATTCATCAACGACAAAGTACACTCCGCCAAGACACACTCAAACTGATTATTATCAAACGGCAACGCATCGCCTGAGCCTTTCACAAAGGTCGCAAAAGGGTTTTTCGCTTTGGCGATGTCGAGCAATTTTGGGGAGGGATCAATGCCGACTAGCTTTATTCCATACATTTGGTAAAGATACGAAGCCGTCGCACCCATACCACACCCAAGATCAAGTATACGCATCTGTTTATTTAAAGCGCAAAAATGAACAGCCTGTTCGGTCAGTTTAAACCCTCCCGGACGCAAGGTTTCACCGGTGGCTTCTTGCATACAGCTGCTTTCATAGACATTACATGTCAACACGCTACTTGTCCTCCAAGCTTTTTTCGACTTCAAGAATTTTCCCTAAAGCCAAATCTTCGCTGATAAAAACCATGTTACAGGTAGGGCATTTTAAAAGTTCCACTTCAAAATTTCCTTCCAAATAGCGCACTTTAACCTTTTGTGACACCAATGCTTTTTGGCATTTATCGCACATCCATGGGGTTGTTGTATCGATTTTAGTTTCCATCTTAGTCCTCCACCACTTCCATACGATGGCTGTAGACATCTTTCACCGTGATGTCACTGCCGCTTTCTTCGTACTTCACCCAAAAGGTCACATTTTCAACTCTCAGGCGTGCAAGAAAATCCAATGTTTCAGGATTGTAAAATCGCTCTTTACATGTAAGAGAGTGATCCACCACTTTTTCAACATCACTGAGCAAAATAAATCGTTTTTCCATAAGGGCGGTGATTTCATCGGAAACATGCAGGGTAAAATCATAGGTTGTGTTCATATCGCTCTCCTCTTCGTTCCAAATCTCTTTTAACAGTTGACGTTTGAGTCGTTTTCGATTGTTTTGGCGCTCGGAGAGGGTTGGCATTGTTTGAGGGGTATCGTGGTTGATTTCATTGCCATAAATGATGTCCAAAATATGATACGCCCGTTTATTGCCTTTGACCAACATATCTTTGCACATCGCGCAATACACCAGTACATCGTGCCCGCTCTCATCAATGCGGTCTTTGGCAAAATCCTCCGCTTGCTCAGGATTGGCACAAGCAACCAAACCACCATAACCGCAACATTTCGCTTTTTCTTTGGAGTATTCAAGCTCTTGGATGGTATAACCTAACGTTTTAACAATGCTTCGTACACTTTCATGAATCGCCGAATTATGCCTCGTCGCACACGCATCGTGAATGCAAAGCTCCCGCTTACCTTTTTTAATATCTACCTCAGGCAAACCGAATGAGGCAAACACTTCCCATAACGAGATGGTTTTGATCATCGGCAGGTATTTCTCAAACGTTGAAGCACAGCTCGAACAGGCTAAAATGAAGGTCGGCTGACCCATCTCTTCCCATGTTGTGTGAATTTTCTCAATA
>JAQWCT010000025.1 GCA_028705785.1 Sulfurospirillaceae bacterium
ATTAGTTTTCTAAGTCCTTATTCGATGAACAAAAAATTTGGACGAAATTATGTCGAAACAGACGGTTTGTATGAACTTTTTGGACGATTTCAAATCGAAAAATACCTCGAATACAACGGACACAGTTTTGCCAAACGCTTTGACCCTTTGAGTTATCTTTATATTATCAAAGCGATGAATATCTTTGATGCGACACGAAATTATGATTCACTTGAAGATTCACTCAAGCATATCAAGGCAAAGTTGACCCTCATTTCCTTTAAAGAAGACAATCTTTTCTTGCCTGAAGAGATGGAATTCATCCAAACGACTTTAGAAAATATGGGAAGAGGCGATAGAGCAGATTATTTTTGTATCGATAGCCACTATGGGCATGACGCTTTTTTAGTGGAGTACGATAAGTTTGATTTTTATGTAAAAAAAGCGTTAGAAGCAAAGGTTTAATCATGGTAAAAGAGCAAGAAAGTTTTGAAGTAAAATTAGAAAAAGCAAAAGTGATACTGGAAAATCTTTCAAATCCTGAACTCTCTTTGGCAGATGGAATGAAAAAATATCAAGAGGGCATTAGCATCTTGAAAGAAGCGTCTAAAATGATTGAAGAGGCAAAACTCGAATATACAAAACTCCAAAATAGCGAGGAGAACAAATGACTATCGCCGCATTGCAACTGAGCACGCTTCCGATGAGCGAAGCCAAACTGGATTATTACTTTCGTATTTGTAAGCAAAAAGAGGTCGAGGTGGTGTTACTGAGTGAATACGCCCTCAATAGCTTTTTTAAAGAACTTGAAACCATGCCTCTATCGATGATCAAAGAGCAATCCAACCATAAAATTGATATTTTAAAAAAACTATGTGCCACTTATGATTTACATGTCATCGCACCTATTGTCAATGTTAAGGGTGATTTTTGTTACAAAACCAATGCTCATTTTTCTCCTAAATCTGTTCATTTTTTTGACCAACAATTTCTTATTAATTATAAACATTGGAATGAAGAGAAGTTTTTTGCCAATACCCCTAGCCACTATAACTTGCCTATTTTCCTTATTAAAGGGATAAGATTTGCCATCGTCAGTGGCTATGAAACGCATTTTGATATGGTTTGGGCTGAGGTGATGAAGAAGAATGTGGATGTAGTTTTAACACCTTCATCGTCTACTTTTGATTCGCGCCTTCGTTGGGAAGAGCTTTTGAAAATGCGTGGATACTTGAACAATGTCTATATCTTGCGTGCCAATCGCGTGGGAAGCTTCAAAGAAGGTGACGCAAACTGGCACTTTTATGGTCATAGCAATCTTATCTCTCCATTTGGCGAGATTGAGTTAACGCTAGGCGACAAAGAAGAGATGCTCGTTGCCAACATCGACAAAGAAGTCATCGCAGATGCTCGAAAAATCTGGGGCTGGAAAAAACAAGTCAGCAAAAGAGATATGGCATGATGCACTATTTCCACCGCCAAGTTCAACTGTGGGGCGAAGAGACACAACAAAGTTTGCAAAGCAAAAAAATCGCCATCATCGGATGTGGAGGACTGGGAAGTTCACTCGCATATGCTCTGGGAAGTTCAGGCATAGGTGAGATTCACTTGGTGGATTTTGATGAGGTGAGTGTGCACAATATCCACAGACAAATCGCTTTTAAAGTCGGAGACGAGGGAAAGTTTAAAGCTGAAATCGTCAAAGAAAGCATCGAAAATCGTTGCCCATTTGTTAAAGTAACGGCACATATCGGACGACTTGAAACCTTTACATGTAAGGATATAAAAGTCGATTTAATTATTGATGCAACGGATAATCTTACCTCAAGGGCTTTGATAGATGCTTATGCAAAAGAGCAAAAAATACCATGGATTTATGGTTCAGTAGAAGCTTTTAATGGACAAGTGTGTTTCTTTGAAAAAAGTAGCTTTGGCGCTTTTAAAATCAGTGATAAAAAACCCGCAGGTATCGCCGCCCCCATTGTGATGCATATCGCTTCTTTACAAGCTAATTTGGCATTGCGGTATCTTGCGGGGCTCAGTGTCAAAAAAGACTTTTTGTATTATCTTTTTATTAACGATGAAGGTGAATTAATCACCCAAAAATTTAATATGCCTAGCGCCTAAAGGAAAATCCCCTTGCATTTTGAACCCTATCCATTTGAAAAATTAAATGATTTATTAAAAGACATTAGCCCTAATGACCGCTATGAACCTATCGCTTTGACGATTGGTGAGCCGCAGTTTGAGACGCCTCTTTTTATCCAAGAGGCACTGAAAAACAGTAGCCATTTGCTCAATAAGTATCCAAAAAGTAGTGGTGAAAACTATGTGAAAGAAGCCCAGAGAAGCTTTGTTAAACGCCGTTTTGGGGTGGAACTGAAAGAAAATGAGCTTATCCCCACTTTTGGAACAAGAGAGGTTTTGTTTAATTTTCCACAGTTTTTACTGCACGACAAACCAAGTCCCGTGATGGCGTATACCAATCCTTTTTATCAGATTTATGAAGGGGCGGCAATTGCAAGTCAGGCTAAGGTTATCCATCTTGACCTTACATGTAAGAATAATTTTAAGCCTGACATCCATTTGGTTGAGCTTAAAACGGCAGATTTAATCATCCTTAATTTTCCTAATAATCCTACTACAGCAACTTTGAGTTTAGAAGAACTTGGCGAGTGGGTTAAGTTTGCACTTAAATATGATATTGTGCTTTTAAATGATGAGTGTTACAGTGAGATTTATGTCGATAAAAAACCACCCTCTTTACTTGAGGCAAGTTTACATGTAGGAAATTCTAGCTTTAAAAATGTACTGGTGATTAACTCTATTTCTAAGCGAAGTTCTGCGCCAGGGCTTAGGTCTGGATTTATCGCAGGGGATGCTAAAATATTGGGTAGTTATCTGAAGTATCGTACTTACATAGGTGCTGCGATTCCCTTACCCTTGCAAGTCGCTTCGGCAGTTGCATGGGAAGATGATGCCCATGTAGAAAATACCAGAGCCCAATATGTTGAAAATCTGCATTTGGCTGGGGAGATATTGGGTATACCTTTGGTGGAAGCAACTTTTTATATTTGGCTGAAAGTGGAAGATGATTTGAAGTTCACAAGGGAGCTTTACCTTCAAAAAAATATCAAAGTTCTACCTGGGCGATTTTTAGGACGAGGTGGCATGGGTGAGGGCTATGTGCGCATTGCACTGGTCGAAGAGAGTCGCAAAACGAAACAAATTTTAGAAAATATTAAAGATTTTATCAAAGGAAACCATTGAAAAAAGTCCATTTTGTAGGCATTGGAGGCATTGGGCTCTCCGCATTAGCGCGTTATTTGAAGCAAGAGGGTTATGTCATTAGTGGCTCGGATATTAAAGCGACAAAGATAACGCATAGTTTGGAAGATGAGGGCATGAGCGTGGTGATACCTCACAGTGAGACTTGTATCAAAGACCAAGATTTAGTAGTTTATTCCGCAGTGATTAAAGATAACAATATAGAGCTTATTAAGGCCCGTGAAAAAGGCATTAGGGTACTTTCTCGCAAAGAAGCCTTACTGTTTATCCTCAAAGAAAAAAGAGTCTTTTCTGTGTGTGGTGCACATGGAAAAAGTACCACGAGCGCGATGCTCTCTTCCATCGTGGATGGCTCTGTCATCATTGGCGCGGAAAGTAAGCAGTTTGGAACCAATATGTACCATAGGGATAGTGAAAATATCATTTTTGAAGCCGATGAGAGTGATGAGAGTTTTTTAAATTCCAATCCTTACATCGCTATCGTGACCAATGCTGAGCCTGAGCATATGGAGTATTATAATTATGATTACGAACGCTTTTACGGGGCTTATCGCAAATTTTTAGCTTTAGCGACCATTCGTGTGATTAACGCTGAAGATGAATTTCTCTCAACACTGAATGAACTTGATGCGATTCGTTTGTATCCAAGCATTGATATTAAAAACATTGAAACTATCATGAGAGATGGTGAGCCATTTACCTCTTTTTCCTTAAAAGATTTAGGTGAGTTTGAAGTTTGGGGAATCGGTGAGCATATCGCCCTTGATGCATCATTAGCGATATTGGCAAGTTTACAAGAGATGGGCGTTGAGAGTGTTCGTGAAAAACTTAAAGGCTATCGTGGGATTAAAAAGCGATTTGATATTTTGAAAAAGAGTGATGATTACGCTTTGATTGATGATTATGGGCATCACCCCACAGAGATTAAAGCTACGCTTGCTTCTGCCAAAAAATATGCACAAATGATGGGATTTAAAACTATCACCGCCATTTGGCAACCGCACAAATACTCTCGTACTGTGGATAATTTGGAGAGTTTTGTCAACTGTTTTGAAGGCGTTGATACACTGGTGATTTTACCTGTGTGGAAAGCAGGAGAGAAAGAGGTTTTTATCGATTTTCCTAAAGAATTTGAAAGATACCATCCGATTTTTGCTCAACGAATTTACAGGGATGGAGATGCTATCAGTTTGGGAGAAAATCAAAAGATATTTGATAATGGTTTAGTTATCGGCTTTGGTGCTGGTGATATTACCTATCAACTTAGAGGAACACTGTAATGCAATTTCTTATTTTCATCACGCTCGTGGCAATTTTGAGTATAGGGTTCTTTGCTAAAAAAACGACTTTGTCTAAAAAAGCAAAAATGGTTATTATCCTATTGGTAGGACACGCCATCATGTTTGCATGGTTGTATGAGCTGAATAACCAAAGAGTCAGTGAAAATAATCGTGTTGTGCTCAATGCCTTTAAACAAGGAAAAGCTATCTATTGTGATGGGCTTGAACTGACTTCAAAAGATTTTATCTTTGTCAGCGGAACACTTAGTTTCATTGCGAACGATAAAAACCAAAATCAAAAAGGGTTGGTTATCGACATCTCTACATGTAAGATGGATAAATAGTGGAAAAACTCTTCTCTAAGCTCGATTTAGTTGATTATGCGACGACTTTTAAAACCTTTTTGGCACGAGAAAAGCCCCTTTACATGGAGGGTGATGCCAATTTACATTTTAAGCTTATTGGAGAGTTATTAGATAAAGAGCGACTCAAACCCTTACCTGAAGTTCCTTCCCTAGACATTCCCTTGGCACATTTGGGCAAACTAGGGGTTCTTCGTATCTATGAAATTTTTGCCTTTGTTAAAATCATCAATTATATGCGCTACCTTGGTGAAATGTTACAAGACCATGCTTTGGGTGAGTGGATTTCTAAAGTCATCATTCCTCCTGAAATTATCGAAATTTGTGGTTATTTTGATGAAAAAGGTGAACTCAAACCTAGCGTTGATGAACAGTTTTTACATATTGCACAAAATCTCAAATCAGTTAAAGAAGAGATGAATAGTGCCTTACGGCGTTTTATCTCCACCGAAAAAATAGCCCTCTATCTTGCCGATAAACAAATCCACTATATCAACAACCAAGAAGCGCTTTTGATGCGAGGCGGATTTAATCATGTTCTAAAAGGCAGTGTGATAGGTCGTAGTAGCAGTGGGTTTTTCTATGTTGTCCCCGAATCTCTCTCCAAGCTTGTAGCTAAGGAGAGTGAACTTATCGATAAAAAAGAAGAGCTTATCTACAAATATTCTAAGAAAATATCCTTAGTCTTTTCCAAATTTGTCAAATTTTTAGCCTTTGTGAACAAAGAGTTTGATAGGTTTGATGCGTACTACGCCAGAGTCGCGTATGCGAGATTTAAAGATTTGGAATTTGTATTGCCCTCATCCAAAAATGCTACTATCAAACTAGAAAACTTTGCCCATCCTGCCCTTAGCTCGCCTAAACCTATCAGCATTGATTTTTCCAAGCAAGTCTTGATGATTACAGGTGTCAATGCGGGTGGAAAGACGATGCTTTTAAAGTCTATACTCTCCGCTGCCATTTTAAGTAAGTATCTTTTACCGATGAAAATAGAAGCCAAATCTTCACAAATAGGCTCATTTAAAGAACTTTTTGCCATTTTAGATGATCCGCAAAATGTCAAAAATGACATCTCAACTTTTGCAGGACGGATGAATGAGTTTAGTAAACTTTTTGGTAAAAAAGGCGCTTTGATAGGCGTTGATGAGATAGAACTAGGAACAGATGCCGATGAAGCGGCAAATCTTTTTAAAGTGATGATTGAAAAGCTCATTGATAAAGAGATGAAAATCGTCATCACCACACACCACAAACGACTTGCTTCGATGCTTGCCACCCATCCACAAGTGGACCTTTTAGCAGCGATTTATGATGAAAAAAGTGAGCGACCCACTTACGCCTTTTTAAAAGGAACGATTGGAAAGAGTTATGCTTTTGAAACGGCACTTCGATATGGGATTCCCTCAAGCATCATCGCAGAAGCTAGAGTGTTGTATGGTGAGGATAAAGAAAAACTCAATGAACTGATTCAAAAAAATATTGATTTAGAATTAGAGATGCGCAAAACAGCACTTACGCTAAGTGACAAACTCTCCGAAGTAGAACGCCTGAAAGAGTCATTGAAAAATGAAAAAGAAAAAGTGGGTCAAGACTTTGATATAGCGTACAATAAGATGTCTAAAGAGTTTAAAGAAGCCATCGGAGAAGCTAAAAAAGCCATCAAATCACAAGATACCAAAGAAGCACATCGTTTTTTAAACAAAGCCAATGAACTCAAAAAAGAGACTAAAGTACAACCCATTATACAAACCAAAGAGCCTTTACATGTAAACGATTTTATCAAATATGGAAACGCTAAAGGACAAATTAAAAGTATCAAAAAGGATGAGGCAACCATCATTTCAGAGGGAATGACCCTTCGTGTGCCACTTTCTAAACTCAAACGCAGTGGCAACCCTCCAAAACCTCTTTCTAAAAAAGGCGTTTCGATTAGCAAAGAGACACCTAGTGCTTCCATCATTTTGGATTTGCATGGGCTTAGAGCTGATGAAGCGATTGAACGGTTAGATAAGTTTTTATCGGATGCTTTAATGAATGGCTTTGATGAAGTCTTGGTTTATCATGGCATTGGGACAGGAAAACTCGCTTATGCGGTGCGTACTTTTCTAAGTACCTATCCAGCCCTTGCTTCCTTCGGAGATGCCCCCATTAACCAAGGAGGGTACGGTGCTACCCTTATCAAGCTTTAATAAAAATAGTATATAATTAAGCATCCAATGGTAGAGGATTTTGTATGAAAGAGAAGTATCAAAACATTTCAAGGTGGGTGATATACTCGCCTTTTATTTTGATGGCTAGCATTATTATTTTTGTCTCTGTTTCTAATGTTGTTTACAATTATTATGAATACCACCGCAATATTGATTTTGAAACAACACAATTAAATCAATTTTTAACTAAAAATGTAGCTCCTGAACTGGTGCAAGATGCTATCAATGAGCAATATAAGCACATTATTAATAATACGCAAGATAGAACTATTTATGGTATTTCTGTGATGTTAATAGCCGTTTTAATTAGTGCTTTATTTATCTACTTTATT
Source organism: Sulfurospirillaceae bacterium (assembly GCA_028705785.1). Classification (GTDB taxonomy): domain Bacteria; phylum Campylobacterota; class Campylobacteria; order Campylobacterales; family Sulfurospirillaceae; genus Sulfurospirillum. The sequence continues at coordinate 7,452 of JAQWCT010000025.1, forward strand.
TTCCGAAAGATTATCCAGCGAACATTGATGTTTCAAAAAGAGTTGGTAGATGAAAAAGAAAAAATGGAGCAGATCAGTCATGAACTTCGTGATGCCAATGAGCATTTAGCTTCTCAACTTTACATCGACAACCTTACAAGGCTTGGTAATCGTCAAGCACTTGAGCGAGACATTGCATCAATGAAAGAGCCCAAACTGATTGTCCTTGATATTGATAGTTTTAAAGATATCAATGAATTTTTTGGAGCAGGTATTGGGGACTTTGTTTTAAGAGAAACAGCACAATTATTGACCCGTTTTGGAGAAGAAGAAAACTTGGTTATTTATCGCATAGGCGCAGATGAATTTGCACTTTTAGAAGATGCCTCGTTAGATGTAGAACGCTATGAAGCTTTGGCTTCTTCATTAGTAGAAGAGTTCAAAGGGAAGGTACTTGAAATTCCTTTTTCAAAACACCATGTTGAACTCAATGTAGCTATTGGTTTTTCCCTTGAAAGTGAAGATGTTTTTGAAAAAGCCTTTATGGCACTTGAGGAAGCCAAAAAAAGAGAGATAGACTATCTATGCTATTTTCGCAAAATTGAAAGAACGACTCAGTATGCTGAGCAAATTAAATGGTCACATTTTATTAAAGAATCCATCGAGAATGATATGGTTGTACCGTACTATCAACCTATTTTCGATAAACAAAATCACATCGTTAAGTATGAATGTTTGGCAAGAATTCTCAATGAAAAAGAAGAAGCGATTCCTCCTGGACTATTCTTGAGTATCTCCAAAAAAGTCAAAAAATATGCAGCATTGGAAAAGATTTTAATTGATAAAAGCTTTAAAGAGATAGCCAAAACCGATAAGCTTATCTCGGTCAATTTATTGGCACGAGATATGAGCGATAGTAATGTGAGCAATTTCGTGGTAAAAAAGCTTAAAGAGTATAACATCGCCAAACAAGTCGTTTTTGAGATCTTAGAAGATGAGAGTATAGAGAGTTTGGATAGGGTGGCTGTTTTTATTGATAGGGTTAAGCGCATGGGTTGTCAAATTGCTATTGATGATTTTGGTACGGGATATAGTAACTTTTCGTATCTTTTAAAACTCAAACCTGACTATATTAAAATTGATGGTTCACTTATCAAAAATCTAGATAAAGATGCAAATTCTGTGGCTATCGTAAGTGCGATCATTACCTTTGCCTCAAAATTAGGTATTAAGACGATTGCTGAGTATGTTCACTCTCAAAGCGTTTATGATATTTGTATGGCACTTGGGGTAGATGAGTTTCAAGGATTTTACCTTGCTGAACCCAGTGCTAGACTCAGGGATTCTTAATGAATACACAAGAACTTTTTTTCAAACTTTTGAGTTTTAAATCCATTACGCCCAAAGATGATGGGGCTTTTGATTTTATCAAAGCCTATCTTGATGATTTTGAGGTCATGGAGGTCAATGTTGAACAGACCAAAAATCTGTTTTTATACAAACGATTTGGCGAAGGTGCGCATCTTTGTTTTGCAGGACATATCGATGTAGTTCCCCCCGGAGAGAGTTGGGAGAGTGATCCTTTTACGCCTATGCTCAAAGAGGGTGTAGTATATGCTAGAGGGGCGCAAGATATGAAAAGTGGCGTATGCGCTTTTCTAAAAGCATGTAAAGAAGCCAAAAACTTTAATGGAACACTTTCACTTTTGCTCACCAGTGATGAAGAAGGCGATGCCAAACATGGCACGATAGAAGTCCTCAGAGTGCTTCAAAAACAAAACTTTTTACCTGGCTTTGCCATCGTGGCAGAACCTACTTGCGAAAAAGTTTTTGGAGATGCTATTAAGGTTGGAAGACGAGGTTCCATTAATGGTGTGATAGAAGTCTTTGGCAAACAAGGACATGCGGCATATCCTGAAAAATCAATCAATCCTATCCATGTTATCTCACCCCATTTAGCAAAACTTTGTGGTCATTTTTTAGACGAGGGTGATGAAGCATTTGCTCCTAGCCAGATGGTTATCACCGATATTCGTAGCGGTATGGAAGTTAGCAATGTGACTCCGGGGTATCTTAAACTGATGTTTAATGTTCGTAATTCCACGAAAACAAAAGTAGAAGATATTGAAAATTATGTCAAAAGTGTTTTAAATGGTTTAGATTATAAGCTTCATCTCTCCCAAAGTTCAAAACCATTCCTTACATGTAAAGATTCTTTGGTGGTTAAAACACTGAGTCAATCCATCTTCCAAGTAAGCCAAACCACACCCAAGCTTTCAACGGCGGGGGGCACAAGTGATGCGAGATTTTTTGGAGAATTTGGTGTGGCAACTGTGGAATTTGGTGTGGTCAATGACACCATTCACGCCCCCAATGAATGTTGTCCCATCAAAGAAGTTGAGTCGTTAGTCAAAGTTTTTAAAGATGTTATTAGAGCTCTTGGAAAACTTGATTTGCAAGAAGTAAAAGAACCAAAGGTTCGTGGGCTTTGCGCCGAGCAAAACCCAGTGTTAGCGTAGCTTTTAGAGCTTTGCTTTAAAAGCGTGTCAAGAGTTATGTAAGAACTCTATTAAATTGCCTTAAGGAAGAAAAATGAAAATTATCGCTACATGTAAAGCTCCACAAGCTATAGGTCCTTACTCTCAGGCTATCTCTTTTGAAAATTTGATTTTTACCTCTGGTCAAATTGCACTCAAACCTGATGGTGAATTTTTAGCAGGGGATGTGGTTGCGCAAACACATCAAGTGCTCGAAAACTTGAGTGCAGTGTTAGAAGAAGCAGGAAGTTGCTTTCAAAAAGTGCTTAAGACGACGATTTTTCTAGCCAATATGGAAGATTTTGCCAAAGTTAATGAAGTGTATGGTACCTATTTTAAAGACCATAAACCCTCAAGAAGTACCGTGGGCGTGAAGAGCTTACCACGAAATGCTTTGGTTGAAATAGAAGCCATTGCTATTAAGTAGAAGGTCTAAGTTGTTTATAGGATTTTATATCTTATAATCCAAGCCCAAAATTAAAAATCAAACCCTAGGAAATAATTCGTATGGCGAAAAATCACTATGATGTCTTAACTGTCGGTGGCGGTATATCAGGAGCAGCTTTGTTTTATGAGCTTGCAAAATACACAAATATCCAAAAAATAGCGTTGGTCGAAAAATACGAGTGCCTTGCCAAACTCAATTCACATGGCACATCTAATTCTCAAACGATTCATTGTGGCGACATTGAGACAAACTATACTTTAGAAAAAGCCATCAAAGTCAAAGAGACGGCAAACATGGTGGTAAAATATTGTTTGCATCATCAAAAAGAGGGCAAGTTTATGTTTGCTCATCAAAAAATGGCGATTGGTGTGGGTGATACTGAAGTAGAATATATGAAAAACCGATACGAAAGTGTCAAAGGGCTTTATCCTTATATGGAAGTTTTTGACAAAGAAAAATTAGCACAAATTGAGCCTAAACTCATTTTTGATGCCAATGGAAAAGAACGCCCTGAAAATGTTGTGGGTGTGGGCGTTGAAGCAGATGCTAATGAATATAGTACCGTTGATTTTGGTGCGATGAGTGAAAGTTTGATTGAGGAAGCGCAAAAAATAGAGGGGAAAATTACCGATATTTTTTTAAATTCACAGGTTTTGAGTATCAAAAAATTTGGCGATGTTCATGTCGTTATAACCAAAGACCATACTTTTACCGCTGATTTTGTCGTGGTTAATGCAGGCGCACACTCACTTTTCCTTGCTCACCAAATGGGCTTTGGACATGACCTTGGTTGTCTTCCTGTTGCAGGGAGCTTTTATATTTCTACTAAAAAAATCCTCAATGGTAAAGTCTATATGGTTCAAAATCCTAAGCTTCCTTTTGCTGCACTTCACGGTGACCCTGATATTTTAGCAGATGGCTGTACGCGTTTTGGTCCTACAGCGCTTGTGTTACCAAAGTTGGAGCGCTATGTCAATGGAACTTATCTTGATTTTTTACAAACTTTACGCCTTGACCATAATGTCATTAAAGTTTTTTATGATTTGATGAAAGATAGCGATATTCGAAACTATATCTTTAGAAATTTCTTTTTTGAAGTGCCCAAATATGGAAAAGAGCTTTTTATCAAAGATGCTAGAAAACTTGTACCCTCTTTACAGCTTGAAGATATCGAGTATGCTAAACGCTTTGGTGGCGTCAGGCCTCAAGTTATCGATAAAAAAACCAAAAAATTGATGCTTGGAGAAGCGAGCATTAACCCAGGAGGGGGCATTGTTTTTAACATGACCCCAAGCCCAGGTGCGACGAGTTGTCTTGGCAATGCAAGACGCGATGTTCGTTTGGTGTGTGAATACCTTGGCAAAACATTTGATGAAAATCTTTTCAATCAAGAGTTGATAGATTAGTGAACGCACTTGACCTTTATGCCAAAATAGAGCCACTGATTGGCTTTGACGAGCAGTATGAAAAGCTCTATCAAATCTACCTTGAGTGGCTAAAATCTTTACATGTAAAGACTATTTTGGATATAGGTTGTGGTAATGGTAAATTTTTAAAGCATCTGCAAAATCATGGCTTTAAAGCGCAGGGAATTGAACGCAGTGCGCATATGGTAGAGCGTTCACTGCATCTTGGTGTCGAAGCTAGCACTCAAGAGCTGAGCCAACTTCCCCAAAATTCATTTGATTGTGTTGTGGCGATTGCGGATGTTTTAAATTATATTTCCCCTGATGAGATTACAAGATTTTTTGAACAGGTTAATGGTGTTCTCAAACACGGTGGTTACTTTTTATGTGATGTCAACACGCTGCATGGTTTTGAAAATGTGGCTGATGGCATTATGACGAAAGAAAATGAAGACTTCTTCTTATGTGTTGAGGCGAATTTTGAAGACAAGCAGTTGCAAACACATATCTCATTATTTGAAAAAAAAGGTGATGTGTACCATAAAGAACAAGGTTCCATCACCCAATATTTTCATTCCCAGACTTTCCTCAAAAAAATAGGAATTTTTAAATTTTGCACTACAAAATCTGTTTCTCTTTTTGGAAGAGAATCCGATAAAACAGTCATGCTTTTGCAAAAAAAATAAATCTCTCCTACATCTTTTCCAAAAGTGAACTTAGTGCTGCAGTATTTGTCCCTGAATTTGTCTTACTGCTAGCTTGCATTTGTTCTAATAACTGTTTTTTATAATCACTCAGTAATTTATCGAGCGTCTCTAAAGCAGTCTTTTGCTCTGCTCCACTTAAAGGTGGTTTCGTATCGCTACCAAGTCCTAATTTACCCATGAGCTCTTCTTTTTTCTTTGCCAATAGCTCTTCAATTTTTTTGGCATTTTGCTCTTGTAGGTAATTAGCCGCTCCCATAGACGCGAGTTGTCTTTTAAATTCTTCTACAGCCGCATCTGATTTTGAGGTTGTTGTTGTATCTTCTGTCGATTTGAGGTTATCAACAAGTTGGCGATGAAGTTCTGCTTGAAAATCAGTTGCTGCTGTTGAAGTACTTGTTTTAATACTAGAGGCTGTGTTGAGCATCGTTTGGTTGAGTAAGGCATTATTATTTATAGTCATAGTAAACTCCTTTGAAAAATACAAGCAAAAATAATTCCTTCTATTATTAATACGCTTTTAAAGCAAAGCTCTAAAAGCTACGCTAACGCTGAGTTTTTTTCGGCAGAAAGCCCACATAACCTTTAGGTTATGTTAAAATAAAGGATATATTTTTGAAAGGAAATCCCTTGATAGAACTAAGAGAAGCGACACAAGATGATATTTTGGCTTTATGCGGACTACTTAAGACACTTTTTTCTGGTGAACGCGAGTTTATACCCAATGCGGATGTTCAAAAATGCGCATTAGAGATGATACTGGGTAATCCAGAGATTGGAAAGATATTTGTTTGTCAAAATGACGGAGAAATTATTGGGATGGTGAGTTTGCTTTTCACGATTAGTACTGCTTTGGGCGGCAAAGTAGCGATGCTTGAAGATATGATTATGTCATCACAATTTCAAGGCAAAGGATTTGGGACAAAGCTTCTAGCCCATGCCATTGCGGAAGCAAAAAAGCTTACATGTAAAAGGCTTACGCTACTGAGTGACACAGATAACCTTAACGCCCATCGCTTTTATGAGCAGTTTGGGTTTAAATATTCACCTATGCTTCCCATGAGATTGATTTTAGAAGATGCTTTTAGATAAACTTAGATTTAGCATGTTTTCGAAGGGGCATTTTTGAAGATAATTTTTGCGATAGTTTCAGTCTATTTGATGACGATAAATGTGATGGCCGCTACACCTGCGAGCGAATTTGGTTTATATCAAGAAGTGATTCAAAAAATCAAAGAAGAGGCTCTTTATCCCACCGACGATAAGCACCTCTTAGATGGTTGTTTGGAGGGTGTTGTCAATGTTGTAGATAAAAGTGGCGGATATTTTAATGAAGAAGAGTATGCGTCATTGTATGATACTTCTAAGAGTGCAGAGCTTGGGATGAGTCTTTTTCAGCGAGGTAGTTATTTTGTCATTAAAACGGTTATGGATGATTTTCCTGCATCAAAAGCTGGTTTAAGGCGAGGCGATAAAGTTTTAAAGATAGATGGTCAAACACTCAAACAGATGAGTCTTAAAGATGTCAATCACGAATTGAGGGGTGCTGCAAATACCAAAGTTAAACTTAGTATTTTGAAAAAAAATAGTAAAACACCTGTTGAAATAGTATTGACGCGAAAGCTGATTGATACGGATTTAATTACTTCTAAGATACTTAAAAACAATATTGCACATATTAAAATCACGGCTTTTAGTCAAACGACTTTGCATGAGATATTGGACGATTTGGAACTTCTTCATCATCAAAATCATGGAAAAATATCAGGCATGATTTTAGATCTTAGAGACAATTTAGGGGGCGTGCTAAGTAGTGGCATTGCAGTAACTTCACTTTTTCTACCCAATGATGCAGTCATTTTAAATGTCCAAAGTCGTAAAAAAGAGGACAAAAAGCAATATAAAAATACACCACATGATTATGATGGTCTTGAAGATGTCGCTAGGATAGAAAAGATGAAATTTCTTAAAATTATTCCTCTTGCTATTTTGATTAATAGTGAATCTGCTGGAAGTTCTGAGATTGTTGCTTCTATTTTGCAAGAGTATGGAAGAGCCATAGTGGTAGGAACATCCTCTTTTGGGAAAGATACTTTTGCTGCTATCATTCCACTGACAACAAAGCCTTCTGCCATCAAATTAGCCACAGCTCGTTGGACAACTCCTAAAGGAAAAAGTGTTTGGCCCAATGGCGTTCTTCCCAATATGGAAGTCTTAGATAATATTGATGGGGAAGATATTCAACTTCAAGAAGCATTGAGCGTTTTTGATAAAAAATAAGATGAATGGTTGTTTCAAAGAAATTGATGGTTGTATAAAAACGCACATTGAAGCAACAATTGCCAGAGAAAAAAGTCAGAATATAGAAGATTCCATCTTTTTTTCAAGTTATACTGTTGGAATAAAAGTTTTTAAAGATGCTACGAAAAAATTAAAAAAAATGTTGAGGCAAGGTAATCTTGAAACAATAAGATTTTTAAAAGATGATGCTGAACACTTTGTGATACAACATCACTTAGACATCACCCCGCTTAGCGAAGAATATGCGTATTTACTGCGAGCGCTTCTTAAGGCACAAATCAAGATTAACGAGGCGATTATCAGTCATTTTTCAAATTTGTACAAAAATGCGCATCGTGCAGATTATTTGGAAAGTCGTGCAGAAGAAATTTATCATTTAGTCTATTTTGAATAAAACATGACCATGTTTTTAGCCTTTACATGTAAGGCATATGATATAATCTTGTAATCATATTACGATAGATTTCATAAGAGGAAAAAACAATGTATAAAAAGACAAAAATATTAGCAACTGTAGGACCAGCAAGTGATAGCGTAGAGATTTTAGAAGGATTGATTAACGCTGGGGTCAATGTATTTCGTTTAAATTTTAGTCATGGAACACACGAATATCATGCGAGTACACTTGCCAAAATCAGGGAAGCTGAAAAAAATGTCAACAGAAAGGTTGGTGTTTTACAAGATATTTGTGGACCAAAAATTAGAGTAGGTAAATTAGAAGAAGATTTTTTATTGGTTGCTGGTGATACGGTTTGGTTTGTGAAAGAAGAGATGGTTGGCAAAAAACTCAGTGAAGGAAAATACCAACTCAGCATCAATCAGCCCCAAATCCTTGATATGCTCAAAGTTGATGAATATATCTATCTTTACGATGGAAACATTCGAGCAAGAGTTATTGAAATAGGGGATAAAATCGTGACGGTCATTGAGAACAATGGCAAACTCTCTTCCAACAAAGGGGTTAATTTCCCCAATACAGTTATTAATATCGAAGTTATTACACCCAAAGATGAGGCTGATTTGTTGTGGGGTGCGCAACATGGTGTTGATTTTGTCGCTGTTTCATTTGTCCAAAGTGCTAAAGATATCTTACATGTAAGAGAAATTTTAAAAGCGCATGATTCACGCGCGCATATTTTTGCAAAGATTGAAAAGTTTGATGCAGTTGAGAGAATTGATGAGATTTTAGAAGTAAGCGACGGCATCATGGTAGCTCGTGGAGACCTTGGAATTGAAGTGCCTTATTATAAAGTACCTAGTATCCAAAAGAAGATTATTGCTAAAGCCAATGCGGCTTCAAAGCCTGTTATCACTGCAACACAGATGTTACTTTCGATGGCTGAAAAAGAGATGGCAACGCGTGCTGAAATCAGTGATGTTGCTAACGCCGTTTTGGATGGAACGGACGCAGTGATGCTCTCAGAAGAGAGTGCCATCGGTAAAAATCCTATCAATGTTGTCGAAGTTATGACCGCAACGATTAAAGAGATAGAGAGTGTTTATCCTTATAATAAATTTGAGGTTTATCCTTTCTTGGATGAGACTGACATTATCTCTTCATCGACAGCACGACTTGCTGATAGATTGGGCGTAGAAGCGATGATTTCGTTAACAAGTTCTGGAAAGTCTGCTCGAAAATTGGCACGATATCGCATTAAAGCTGATATTTATGCCGTAACGCATGATGAGCGAACAGCAAGGTCTTTGACTATTGCATGGGGAGTTAAACCCATTATGAATATCGAAGCAAGTAATCTTAACATGATGCTTGGACATACCCTTCAAACGGGAATTGAACAAGGGTTGATCGATAAAGATAAAACTTATATTGTCACAGCAGGGTATCCAGCAGGGATTGAGGGAAGTACTAACTTTATCCGTATCTTGAAAAAAGAGCAGATAGAGTATTATACAGATATGGTACTGTAAAACATTCTTTAATCTTACCTTAAAGAATGTTTCGGTACAATCCAAACCCAAATAAAAATCTCTCCCAAGAAGGACATACGCATGTATGCAATTATAAAAAATGGCGGGAAGCAATATAAAGTTCAAGAAGGCGACTATTTAAATGTCGATAGACTTGACGCTCAGCCAAAAGAGAAAATAGTAGTGACGGAAGTTTTAGCTGTAAATAATGGCGAACTTGTAGTGGGTGCCCCATTCGTCAATGGTGCTACAGTAGAACTTGAAGTGGTTACTGAAGGCAAAGACA
>JAQWCT010000223.1 GCA_028705785.1 Sulfurospirillaceae bacterium
GCCTATCATCACCGATGCTCATGATATCGTTCAAAAACTTGGCGGCGTTGTGGATTATTATCTTGATTATAATCGCTCCATTATCAATCCAAGTGATGATAGTGTTTTACAAATGATAGGTGAGAATAGAATTATGATGCGAAGTTCTAGGGGCATTGCACCTCGAAGTTTTCGGGTTGATAGTAAAGAAGAGCGAAAGATACTTGCCGTTGGCGCTCATCAAAAAAATGCCATCGCCATTTATCTGAATCATCAAGTGATTTTAAGCCCTTATATAGGGGATTTGGACACGATAGCTTCATTTGAACTTTTTAAACAAACGATGGATGTTTTCAAATCTTTTTATGATTTTGTGCCTGACTTAATTGTAGGAGATTTGCATCCAACTTATGTTTCTACTGAGTGGGCTAAGGCTCTAAATAAGCCATTTGTTCAAGTTCAGCACCATTATGCACATATTTTAAGCGCCATGTTTGAACATCACTTAGATGAAAAAGTCTTAGGCATTGCTTGGGATGGAACGGGTTATGGTGATGATGGAACGATTTGGGGTGGTGAGTTTTTAGTCTGCGATACACATTCTTATGAACGCGTGGCCTATTTTGAGCCTTTTTTATTGCTTGGTGGAGATGCGAGTATTAAAGATATTAGACGCATTCTTTTATCGCTTTTGTTTGATTTAGGAATGAATGGCGCTGAGATAACATCATTTGAAGAAAATGAGCTGAGACTTTTAAAACAAGTGTATGAGAAAAAACTCAATACCCCTTTATGTTCATCCGTTGGACGCCTCTTTGATGCAGTTGCTGTATTGTGTGGAATGGAGGGGAGGGTGAGTTATGATGGAGAGAGTGGGCTTTTGATTGAGGGCTTGTATGATGAGACCAGTGATGCGTCATATCATCTTTTTTTAGAGGGAAAAATCATCCGTTATAAACACATTTTTAAAGAAATGCTTGAAGATAAAGAGCCTCGCATTATCGCTACAAAATTTATCAATGCACTAGCAAATATTGCTTGTGAGATTTCGGAGCATTATCAACACAAAACAGTCCTATGTGGCGGTGTTTTCCAAAATCGTATGCTAATGGAAAAGATAGTCAAAAAGGCATCTAGGCCACTCTATTTTCCCCACGATATTCCCATTAACGATGGTGGTATTTGTGTGGGACAATTATATAATATACTTTCAAAATAATATTAGTCACTTTGTTTCGCCATATTTAAAGAAAAGTCACATTAAAATTAAAGTGAAAATAACAAAAAGGATAAAAGATGGAAAAGATAATTCGATTTAGTGTCTCTTTACCCGAAAAACTTTTAGAAGAGTTAGACAAAAAAGTTGACGCTCAAGGTTACGCTTCAAGAAGCGAATTTACACGAGATTTAATTCGTGAGAAAATCGTCAAAGATGATTGGAAAGATGATGGCAGTGATGTCATTGGCGTTTTAACGATGATTTATACCCATCATCAAAATGAGTTAGTTCAAAAAATATTAGAAATACAACATGATGCAGACATTAAAATCATGTGCAATACCCATGTCCATGTCAATCATGAAAATTGCCTTGAAACCGTGATGGTTTCAGGAAAAGTGTCAAAAATCAAAGATTTTGCACAAAAAATAGGTGGTCTAAAAGGTGTGAAGTTTTCAAAATTAGTCGAAGCTTCAATCCCCGCTTCATAATACTTCCTCTAATGTGAGCAAGCAAAAATGTTTGCTCACATTGCTTTACATGTAAGCATTTTTCTCACCTTTTAATCTCTTCTAAAATGATTTCATCATAATCACTTCGTGTATTTTTAATAGGCTTGGTATGAAGTCCTTTGGTCGTGTAGACAAAAGATATTTTGGGTGTGTCGGTGATATTTTTATTAGCATGATGAAGCGTTTTGGAGTGAAATAATACGACATCTCCACGAGAAAGATTGGTATGTACTTTTGTTTTAATCAGCTCTTTATTTAGGGGATGCTCATCCAAAAAATTACTGTGTTCATCAAACTGTTCTTTGTTAAATGCCATTTTATGCGACCCTGGGATAAACTCCAAAAGTCCATTTTCCAAATACTCTTCATCCAATGCCAACCAAACAGAAATCAAATTATCATTTTCATAATGCCAATACCGTGCATCTTGGTGCCACGAGGTTCGTGAACTCTCTTTAGGCATCTTGGTCATAATGGAGTTGTGATGCGCTAAGATAAGCACGGGTGTATCGTTTAAAAGTGTGCGTAAAATTGTATGTATTTTCGGATAAGTCATCCACATCTTAAAAACTTCTTCCCGCCCAAAAACTTGTCGCAATCTTCGTACAGTAACGCTAGTATCACCATTTTGAAGGTACTCTTGCTCACTTTCGATAGGAGCGATTTTAGCCGCTAAATGCTCTTTTGCTTTTGCTAATATTGCTTCACACAAGTGTGAATCGGCAAAGTTTTTAAGTATTAAAAATCCATTGGTGTGAAATTCATTGATTTGCGTTTGTGTTAGTTGCATGATGTTTCTTTTAAGATAAAATAGGTTATATTCTACTATGAGTTATGTTAAAGGTAACATACAAGGGGTGAAAAATAGATTAAAAATATAATTTATTCATCTTTGTTTTCTAATGCTTTACATGTAAAGCAAAAACGCTCCTCGTTTTAAGAGCGTTTTGTGTATTTATTTATGTGTTAAAATACGGGTAGCATTTAAAACAGTAATGAGTGCAACACCTACATCACCAAAGACGGCTTCCCACATCGTGGCAATTCCCATCGCGCTCATGATCAAAATAATTCCTTTAAGTCTTGGAAAAATTCACCGATGCGGAAAAAAAGCATCACCGCAACACCCTCAGGGTACTCGCCGATACTAAACGCTCCAACGGTGGCAAGTCCCATCAAAAAGTTTTCGTCAAAAACATGCCCTTTGAAAAGGTTGGTGACCGCTATCCATTTCGATGACATTTTCATGCACAATGTCGCAACTGCAAAATTCATCGCTTATCCTAAATCCTCCTCTAAAATGATAGATAAACTCAAAAAGTTTAGCCCTCCATGACTACAGATAGTATCTTCCAATGCACTCATTTATATCTATTCGAATAACAGCAGTTCCATTCAGCATGTTTTCGGGCAGTTTTTTATCTATTAAATGGGGTGTGAATTTTCTCACTATTTTAGACAATGCCTCTTTCTTCTCATCTAAATTATCCACTATAATAGCCTCTCCTTGGAGGATAATGCTGTTAAATGCTGTATTGACATCACAAGGATTTTCGACATCTTGATCCAGTAATGAGATCATTTCATCTATCTCAAAACCGACCTTTGGATTTGATCTTAATATCTCAATTTTTTCTCCTTTGGGTAATCCGTGCAGATAGATTTTATGTTCACTATAGACAAAGTGCATGGGGACAACATAAGGGTAACCATCTTGTCTGATGCAACCAAGTCTGCCAACTTTTGCCCTTTCAAATAATGCTTTTATCTGCTCCCATGATAACAGATGTGTTTTTGTTCTATGTCTCATGCGCTTTCCTTTTTTTGCGTCATTGTAATGGAATCGTAAAAATACAACAATCCAAAAATTGCTCTGATGGAAATAAGTTGGCAATTTTTGGATTGAGTGAAAGGATATTTATGGCTAAACTGTCTCTCATCAACCATAAAGGAGATCAGATGAGTTTTATCAATAATGATCGTTTAGCCACAGCCGATGACGCCGTTTTTAAAATTTTGCAAAATGAGTTTGAGCGGCAAGCCACGCATCTTGAGATGATCGCGAGTGAAAATTTTACCTCGCGTGCGGTTATGGAAGCAACGGGAAGTATTTTTACCAATAAATACGCTGAGGGTTACCCACAAAAGCGGTATTACAACGGCTGTGAATGTGCGGATGAGATCGAGCAACTTGCCATTGACAGACTTTGTGAGATTTTTGGATGTACCTATGCCAATGTGCAACCCCATTCGGGTAGTCAAGCCAATGGTGCGGTGTATGCGGCACTTTTAAATGCAAACGATAA
>JAQWCT010000224.1 GCA_028705785.1 Sulfurospirillaceae bacterium
CAAGAGATGGTTTCCAAAGTGGATTATGGCAATAACAATACCTCTAAAACGCTAATTGATTTTTGGTTGGGTGAAGGTAGTCTTAAAATATCTTTGAGCGAACAAGTCCTTTTTCTCTCCCAACTCATACGCCAAGACTTGCCTTTTTCTAAGCGTTCTATGGAAATAGTCAAAGACATCATAAGACTAGACAACACTTTTTTTGGGAAAACGGGAAGTTGTGGTGGGGTAGGCTGGTTTGTAGGATTTGTGCAAGAGCCTCAAAGTACGAAAGTTTTTGCATTTGCTCTGAAAGGCAAAGGGGCAAATGGTGTTGAGGCTAAACGCATTGCTTTGGAGTATTTGAAGGCCGAGTAGAGCCTATTTCTCACCTGTCAATAAAAAGATAGGATAGTCGCCATAAGGCTTTGAAACGACACTGACAAGTTGAATGTTGAGGTTTTTAAAGCCTGCCTCTTTTGCTGTTTGTAAAAATTCATCCCTATCAAATCCAAAATGAAACACACCCGTATCTTCTTGATGAAACGAGCCATCTTCTTTATCTAAATCCGCCAAAGCAATCGTTCCACCTTCAACGAGCATCGCGTAGAATTTTTTAAATAAGGCTAAAATATCTTCAACATGATGAATGGTCATAGAAGAGACGATGCCATGAAACTTTTGATTTATCTCATTGTTTGCCAAATCAAGCTCGATAATGTCTAATTCACAAGGAAAGCTTTTCAGCTTAGCACTTAAAACTTCATTCATAGCTTTTGACATATCCACAGCCGTTATTTTTTTCACAAAAGGCGCCACTTTAGAAGTCAAAAGCCCCGTCCCAGAACCAAAATCCATCAACTCCATCGTTTTTGAATAGCTAATGTTTTGTAAAATAGCATCAGCAATATTTTGAACATTGTCCACTCTTTTGACTTCCTCTTCATATCGCTGTGCTTTATGTTCAAAATAATCTTTTTTAGGAGTCATTGCATTTTTCCTTGTATAAATATGTGGTAATGCTAGCTAAAAGTCTATAAAACCTTTACATGTAAAGGTTTATTTGATGTTGGTAACTCTCCATAGATAAGGTGCAAATAAGGCGATTATAATAAGTGCAATACACCCTTCAAAAAAAAGAGTCTCAGCTGCACCCACATAATGTGAAATTGTTCCGATTAAGAGTGCGCCAAGAGGTTGCATACCAAAAAAAGCCATCGCAAAATAACTGATAACTCGTCCTCTCATCTCACTAGAAGCTGTTGTTTGAAGTAAAGTATTGATGATGGTGACATGCATCATCATGCCAAAGCCTGCAAGGGTACAAAATAAAAAGGAAAAAATGAGTGTATGGGAGAGTGAAAAAAGCGTTACGCCTAAGCCAAAAAGTGCGGTGGCGATAATAAGCAATTTTCTTAGATTGTTACTAGTTGAAGCCAAAAGTATCGCACCACTCAAAGCACCCAGACCAACAAAGCTATTTAAATACCCATAAATCGTTGCATCTCCACCTAAGGCCTCCTTTGCAATAATGGGAAATAAGGTCGTGTAAGGAAGTACAAGCAGACTCATAAGCGAGAGGAGTAAGATCAAGATACCAAGTGAGGGGGTTGATTTTAAATAACGCAAACCATCTTTAAGGTCAGCAAGCATCTTTTGTGTATGTGCTTGGGGAATATATGCGGGTAATTTCATCGCAAGAAGTGAAATAATAACAGCAATGAAACTAAGAGAATTAAGCATAAAACAGATACCCGCTCCAAAGGTTTCTAGTATAAAACCTGCTAGGGCAGGGCCGATAAGACGGGCTAGATTGACCATCGTAGAATTAAGCGCTATGGCATTGCCGACATCTTCTTTTTTGCTTACCATGTAATGCACCAAAGATTGGCGAGCAGGAACATCAAATGCGTTGACAATACCCAATAGAACACTAAGACAAATCAGCTCTACAACCGAATAATCCGTAAACATAACTACCAATGTCATGGCAATCGCTTGAATCATTGAAGCAATCTGCGTGAAAAGAAGCACCTTAAAACGATCATATCTATCAGCAATTGTGCCACCAAGTAGTGAGAATAAAAAAGAGGGAAATTGAGAAGCAAAGACGCTAAGCCCCAAGATAAAAGCAGAGTTCGTTTGCACATAGATAACCCAATACACAGCAGTGCGTTGCATCCATGTTCCCATCAAAGAGACAGATTGTCCTGCAAAAAAGAGGCTATAGTTACGGCTTTGAAAAGCTCTAAATGTGTTAATGTTCATAGTAAAATTATAGCGGAGTTAAGGTTTGAAACAGGTTTACATGTAAAGAGGGGTATATTTTTCTTTTGGTGTAACAAAAAGTAAACCCTACATTCTCTCCTTTGTAGCATCTTTATAATCTCATACAATCGTCATTCGTGTGAGCTACAATATTTGCATCTTTGTATTAAGTATAATAATTTATACTTGATTAAGTTTTATCTTTACATGTAAAGAAAATTAGCTCATATAAAAAGGAGACGCACTTATGTTTGAAAATTTTAAAGCGAGGGCTGAAACATCGGGCAATACCGAAGTGAAGCGTTTTGCGACCACAGCTTTGGCGCTTGGTTTTATTGAAGAGTTCCTCGAAAAAGAGGAGGTTAAAGATGCGTCAGGTTCTTATGCTGTTTGGGCAAAAAGTCCCATTTTAAAGCAATTTGACAACGAAGCGATGGCGCAGAAATTTCCAGGCCTTCATTTTGAAGTCACCCGTGAATTAGCAAAAGGTGCTAAAGTGGGGATTACCCAGTTAAAATGGGGATTGGCAGAGACGGGCAGTATGGCGCAAGATTCTACCGATGTTGAGCAACGCCTTGCTTCAGCACTTGCGTGGATTCATGTGGCGATTCTTCCGACTAGTAAAATCATTGCAGATATTCCTGCATTGATGACCAAAATGCACCCAAAAGATGACAAATACATCACGCTTATCACAGGGGCGAGTAAAACAGCAGATATTGAACGCGTGCTTGCCATTGGTGTGCATGGCCCTGAGCGCTTGGTGATTGTGTGTGTCGATGATTTAGAGTTAGAAGGAGTACAACAATGAAAGCAGATATGTCAGCATCCATCCACAAAGCCCTTGAAAATCAAAACCTTGCAGGTATTTTAGACAGATGGAATTACCCCGCAACGAGAGCGAAAGCATTTGAAGGTGTCGATTTTGAAGCACTGCGTTCTAAAATCGCAGGCATTAAAGGTGACGCGGCAGGTCGTCTTGATGAACTTGCCAATACTTTTAAGAAAAATGCAGAAGCCAATGGCATTAAAGTGTTTCGTGCTAGCAGTGCTGAAGCAGCAAGGCAATACATTGCCAATCTGTGCAAAGAAAAAGGTGTCAAAAAAATCGTCAAATCCAAATCGATGGCAACCGAAGAGATTCATCTCAACCATTTCCTTGATGAATTTGGCATTCAATCCGATGAAACAGATTTAGGTGAATGGATCTGCCAACTCGCACACCAAACACCTTCCCACATGGTTATGCCAGCACTTCACTTAACCAAAGAGGAGATTTCAGACCTTTTTGCAGAAGAGACAAAGCAACCTTTGGATAACGACATTCAAAAGCTTGTTAAAGTCGCAAGAGCGGCGATAAGAGAGAAATTTTTTGAAGCTGATATGGGCATTTCAGGTGCGAACATCGCCATCGCAGAGACTGGCTCCATCGTCATCTGTACCAATGAAGGTAATGCCCGTTTGGTGACGACACTTCCAAAAGTACATGTTGCCTTAGTGGGTCTTGAAAAACTCGTTCCTAACTACACTGACGCGGCACCTATCTTAGCCGCTCTTCCTAGAAATGCAACCAGTCAACTTTTAACCAGTTATGTATCCTTTATCTCTGCACCTACTCAAAACGATGATGGCTCGATGAAAGAGGTGCATATCGTTTTAATGGACAACAACCGTATAAAGATGGCAGAAGATCCGAAAT
>JAQWCT010000026.1 GCA_028705785.1 Sulfurospirillaceae bacterium
GGTGGCACACTGTGGGATAACAAAACCCTCTACGAACTCTATCAAGGCGCTTTCACCCCATGGGAATGGCACGAAGAACTTTTCCGTGTTGCCAAAGAAGAGGGACTTTTGTGCTTCTCAACCCCTTTTGATAAAAGTGCCGTAGACTTTTTAGAAACCCTAAATCCCCCAGCCTATAAAGTAGCAAGTTTTGAGATTACAGACTATGCACTCGTGCGGTATATCGCCTCTAAACACAAGCCCATCATCATTTCCACAGGCATCGCAACCCTTCAAGAGATAGAAGATGTCGTTGCCATTTGCAAAGAGGAAAATAACCACGACATTATTTTGCTTCAATGCACCTCATCGTATCCCGCATCATTAGAGAGTGCCAATCTTTTAACCATCAAAGATTTAAGCCAGAGATTTGGTGTCATTTCGGGCTTTTCAGACCATACACTGGGCATCACTGCGCCCATTGCTGCTGTAGCACTTGGCGCTAAAGTCATTGAAAAACATTTCATTTTAGACAAAGCTATCGGTGGAGCAGATGCCTCTTTTTCGCTTGATGTTGAAGAGTTTTCACACATGGTACAAGCGGTGCGTGACACAGAAAAACTCTTAGGCAAACCCACCTATAACTTAGATGAAGAAAACATCAAAGGTAGAGTCTTTTCACGAAGCCTTTATGTGGCAAAAGATATCCAAAAAGGCGAACTCATCACGCTTGAAAATATCCGCTCCATTCGCCCAGGATACGGCTTACACCCCAAATATTTAGGTGAAATTTTGGGTAAAAAGGCTAAGGTTACTTTAAATTTTGGGGATAGACTTAAAATAGAAAATATAGATCTAGGAAACTCATGAAGGAAAATCAAATGGATGCTGTCTTGTTTGCAAAACAATATTTAGAAAGACTGAGCCATCTTTTTACAATTATCGACACAACTGCCATAGGTGAGATTATCAAAATATTAGAAAAAGTCAATACAAACAATGCTTCTGTCTATGTTATTGGCAATGGTGGAAGTGCGTCAACGGCATCACATATCGTCAACGATATTGGCGTTGGGCTAAGACGGAGAGGTTTGCTGAACATTAATATTCAAGCACTCGCAGACAATACAGCTTCATGCACAGCCATAGCCAATGACCTCGGCTATGATGACATCTTTTTTATGCAACTCGTAGGCTTACTCAAAAAAGACGATGTTTTAATCTCTATCTCTTGCAGTGGAAGTTCACCCAATATCATCAAAGCTTCAACCTACGCAAAAAGCATGGGAGCAACCTTGATAGGTGTGAGTGGTTTTGACGGTGGTATATTAAAAGATATTTCAGATATTTCATTCCATGTACCAACAGAAAAGGGCGATTATGGGCTTGTTGAAGACATGCACATGATACTTGATCATATTATCTACTCTTACTACATCGAAAAAAATAAAAATATATTGGAAAATCATTAAAATGGGAACTTATTTTTTAAATCCTGAAATGGCCTATCAAGAAGCGCTTCAACAAAAAAGAACTGGCTTACATAACGATTTACAGATATGTTATTACAATGGTGAACCACTCAACAGCGACTTGCCAAACCTTATCAACCTCCCATTGGAACATATCTATGGCTTTATGTCTGAGACTGATTATAGGATGATACGCGTATTTAGAATAGAGGAAGGCTCAGATCCAGAATTTGACAATAAAATTATCAGTTATATTGATGTATCACAAAAAAAAGCTATTCTTAAAAAAGCTGAATTTAAAGAATTATTTAAACAAGAAGTGAGAAAGATAAAGTTGGATTTTAGCGAACCATTAAGAATATTTTTTATTACCACGAGGGCTACAACCGTATTGCAACATTGTGCAAAAAGTTTAAGGGAAGCATTTACCGATATGGGTTACGAAACATTTTTATCCATAGAACACAATGATATGCAAAGCTGGGGAATGGATCAAGACGATAATGATTTTGTATGGCATTTGAAAAATATGCTTGATTTTAAACCTCACATTACCATTAATATTGATTATTTGCATAATGACTTTTTGCCTGATGAAATGTTTAATTTTGTATGGTTTCAAGATATGATGCCAATTTTTGATAACAATGGGCATGTTAAAACGAGAGAAAGAGATTTCATATTTCATTTAACAACAGGTCTTGGGGATTTACTATCTAAACTTGATATTCGTTCAGAGTATCAGTCATTTCTTATGAACACAAAAAACTATAAGCAAAGAGAAGAAATAAAAAAAGAGAAAAAAATAGTATTTATAGGCTCATCCTACAATCATCATATTGATGAAATAAGAAGTTATCATTTATTTGAAGAGATATTTAAAGAAATGATAGAAATATTTGAGGAAAAAAATCATTTACCAGATAAGGACATCAAATATTTAATGGCAAAATACCATCGACCATCTGAGTATTTTGGTGAAATAAATAGATACATAACAAGAGACTATTGTGTAGAAAAATTATGCAAAATCAATACAGGAAAATATAAAGTAGAAGTTTACGGTGCTGGTTGGGAACACAATAAACATGTAATGCAATGGCACAAAGGAGTAGTTGAATATGGCGAAGATATATCCAAAATTTATAATAGTGCCACCTATGGATATTGCGTTGGTGGTTATGTTTTAATGCAACGAACATTAGAATCTGCTTTTAGCGGCACAATTCCTTTAGTTTTGGATGTTAGGGTAGGAGGGGAAGATACTTATGACAAAAGGATAGAAAAAGGAATTCAATTCTTTAACATCAAAGATCTCGAAAAGATTTTAACTTCTGGCGTTGAAGAAGAGAAAGATTTTTCTTTTATCCAACAAGAATATGGTTATGAAAAATTTGCCAATAAAATTATTGATATTGTCCACAAGGAATTGTCTTGCAAGCAATAGCTACAAACATTAGAAAAAATATTTTGCACATCGCAAATCTTGCAGGCTCCCCTCATATTGGTTCTGCTTTGAGTTGCGCAGACATTTTAACTGCTTTATATTTTGATATCTTAAATTTAGAGGATTATGACAACAGAGACCTATTTATACTTTCCAAGGCTCATTCGGCTATGGCTTTGTATGCGACATTGTACGAAAAAGGTCTGTTGACAAAAGAAGAGATGGAAGGTTACTATCAAAACGGCGGTAGTTTACCTGCACACACTGATAGATTTACAAACCCTTACATTGAAATTAGTGCTGGAAGTTTAGGGCATGGATTGCCAATGGCAGTTGGTATGGCACACGCTTTAAAACTTAAAAAAAGCAATAGAAAAGTTTTTGTCTTAATGGGCGATGGAGAATCGCAAGAGGGAAGTGTCTGGGAAGCTGCTATGCTAGCGCCCAAACTTGAACTCAATAATGTAACAGTATTGATAGATAGAAATAACCTTCAAGGTTACGGTAGAGCTGATGAGCTGCTCTCTTATGAACCCATAGACAAGAAGTTTGAAGCTTTTAATTGGGAAGTATTGAGGATCAATGGACACAATGCAAACGCCATCAAAGATGCTACTAATATGAAAACGAATAAACCAAAAATGATAATATGCGATACAATCAAGGGTAAAGGTGTGAGTTTCATGGAAGATCAACTGATTTGGCACTACTATATAGTTACCGATGAAATAAAACAAAAAGCTATAGTAGAACTAGAGGAATCTTTACATGAGAAATAGTGTAGCCAATGAAATCAAAAAACTTGCTCAAACAGATAAGCGTCTTTTTGTCATTTCAGGAGATGCAGGGCTGGGTGTATGGGATGATTTTAAAGATAGCGAGCAATTTATCAATACAGGAGTAAACGAACAACTTGATATCGGTTTTGGTGCGGGAATGTCTTTGATGGGGCATAAAGTCATTTATTATAATATCGCTCCGTTTGTCATCATGCGTCCTTATGAATTTATACGAAATGACATTTGCTATCAAGAGCTGCCGATGATACTTATAGGGACAGGCAGTGGCATAACTTATGCTCCAGCAGGTGTTACACACTATGTGGTTGAGGACATTGCACTCGCTTCAACAATGCCAAATCTTGATATATTTTCACCTGCCGATCCAATCGAAGCAGTTGCGTGCTTGCAGTATGCTTATCAAAGTAAAAAACCTAGCTATATAAGAATTGCTAAAAATGGTGAAGATATTATCCACACAAAAAGTATAGATATAACTAAACCCATCTTTCTGCATAAAACTGATTCTAAAAATATCTTGATTTTGCATGGCTCAATTGCAGATGAAGTTACAACGATTTTAGACATAGTTGATATTAACATCGTAAGTATGCCTATGCTAACGAGTGATTTTGATTGGAATGATTTTTTAAATGATTTTGATAAAATATTTACCCTAGAAGAGCATTTTATCAATGGTGGATTGGGTACGCTTTTGCGCGATAAGGTTGATAAGAAGATACATAAATTTGGTCTCAAAAATGAATACATTCACACCATTGGCAATAGAAACTACCTTCGAGAATACTACGAAATAGATGGCAAAAGTATCGGCAATAAGATAAAAGGAATTATTCATGGGTAAACTTTTAGAAATTGTCACTAAACTCCATAAAAAAACGGCAAGAGATTATGTGTCTAGAATGGTTGATGATAAGATTAACTGTATGATTAAGGCGAAAGAGTATGGATACAACTACTGGGATGGCGATAGAAGATATGGCTATGGCGGTTATCATTATGATGGACGATGGAAGGTCATCGCACAAGATTTAATTAAGCAATATAATTTAATAGATGGCTGTAAAATACTCGATGTTGGTTGCGGTAAAGCATTTTTACTTTATGAGTTAAAACAGTTGCTCCCCAATGCAACTGTCGTTGGTTTTGATTATTCGCAATATGCACTTGAGACTGCAAAAAGTGAAATTAAAGAGTCCCTATTTAAACATAACGCGCAAGATGTCTATCCTTTTGAAGATAGCGAATTTGATTTAGTCATTTCGCTAACGACTTTACATAACTTGAGAATCTACGATTTAAAAAAAGCCGTTCAAGAGTGTCAACGCGTTGGAAAAAACAAATACATTCTTGTTGAAGCCTACAGAAATGAAGCTGAACTTTTTAATTTAGAATGCTGGGCGCTTACATGTGAGAGCTTTTTTAGGCCAGAAGAGTGGATATGGATGTATGAAGAATGGGGATATAATGGTGATTATGAATTTATATATTTTGAGTAAAGTGAAAGTTTAATGGCAAATAAATACTCTAATTTGAAAATATTTCACTATCAAGATAAGCTCGATAGCTTAGTGCAAGATAAAAATGAAATAAAAGCACCTATTCACATAAGAATAAAACCAACAAATTCTTGCAATCATAACTGCTGGTACTGTGCCTATAAATCTGATCATCTTCAGTTGGGTCAAGACATGGTAGAAAAAGATTTCATACCACTTGAAAAAATGTTGGAAATTCTTGAGGACATAAAAGACATGGGCGTGCAAGCCATCACTTTTAGTGGTGGTGGGGAGCCTTTTACCTATCGATATTTTAGCCAGACAATTAAAAAGCTCATTGAGTATGATATACCTTTTGCAAGTTTGACAAATGGAAGCAGACTTAGTGGTGAAATAGCAGAACTTTTTGCTCATCATGCAACTTGGCTCAGAGTTTCTATAGATGGTTGGAATGACGAAAGTTATGCCCGTGCGAGAGATGTAAAAGTTGGAGAATTTAGTAAAATTATTGATAACATGAAAAACTTTTCAGCCCTTGGCGGAAGGTGTGCTTTGGGTGTGAGCTTCATAGTCGATAATCAAAACTACACCCATACTTATGAGTTTGTTAAACTCATTAAGGACACAGGAGCAAGTAGTATTAAAATATCTCCTTGCGTTGTGAGCAATCATGCACAGGAAAATGACAACTATCATCAACCACTTTTTAGTGAGATGCAAGAGCAGATAAAAAGAGCAAGAGCAGATTTTGAAGATAGTAATTTTGAGCTATATGATTCTTATCATCTTTTTGGCGAGGAAATCGACAAGAAATATAGGTGGTGTCCTTTCCAACAAATTCTTCCCGTCATTGGAGCAGATTTAAATATCTATCCACGTCAAGACAAAGCTTACAACTTAGACAACGGCTTAGTGGGCACCATAAAAGATAAACGATTTAAAGATTTTTGGTTTAATGACAAAGAAAAATTTTTCAAAATTAATCCAAGCTGCGATTGTCAAAATAGATGTGTTGCTGATGAAAAAAATAAGATGATACTCAATTATTTGGATGTAGACAATAAACATTTGGGGTTTGTGTAATGAAAGAAGAATATAATATATTATTAATAGCTCCAAGATACGGAGTATATGGGCTATACTATAGTTTTCCAATTGGATTAGCATGTATATCAAGTTCTCTAAAATATAATGGCCATAAAGTAAAATGTTTGAATTTAAATCATTATGAAAATGAAGATGAAATTCTTGATACTATAATGGCAGAAAATAATATAAAAATTGTTGCAACAGGTGGTCTATCTGCTCATTATAACGGAATAAAAAAGCTAAGAGAAAAATTTAAAAAATATGATAACCTTGTATTCATTTTAGGGGGAGGTATTATCAGTAGCGAGCCTGAGCTAATGTTTAATTCTCTTGATATAGATTATGGCGTTTTAAATGAAGGCGAGGAAACTATTGTTGAATTAGCTAATCATATTTTGCATAATGCTGATTCAAGAATAGAAGATATAAAAGGAATTATATATAGAAAAAACACATTTGCAACGCTGACGGAAGCAAGAAACAATATTGAAAATCTTGATAACTTACCTTTCCCTGATTATGACGGTTTTGAAATAGCTAAATATTTAGATATGCAAAAGCCAAATGACGAGTTTACACTTTCAATATATGACAATCCTAGAATGATTCCTATTATGACAACTAGATCTTGCCCATTCAGTTGTACTTTTTGCTATCACCCTCTTGGAAAAAAATATAGAATTTCTTCATTGGATTATTTTTTTAAATGGCTAGATTATCTAGTATCCAAATATGATATAAATATTTTAATGCTTCTAGATGAACTTTTTTCTGTCAACAAACCAAGAATGTTGGAGTTCGCAAAAAGAATAAAGCCTTATAAATTAAAATGGTCTGCTGCTATGAGGGTAACTGATGTTGACAATGAAACTTTAGAAGTACTTAAAGATGCAGGATTGTATTTTATAGGTTATGGTCTCGAGAGTGCAAGCAATACCATTTTAACAAACATGAAGAAAAAGATTAAAATTTCAGATATAGAAAATGCTTTATTTCTAACCAGGAAGCATAATATTGGCATTCAAGGAAACTTTATATTTGGTGATCCTGCAGAAACAGAAGAAACTTATAACGAAACTTTAAGTTGGTGGAAAAAAAATATAGAGTATCAAGTTATGCTATCTTCAATCTCAGCATATCCTGGTACACCTATATACTTAGAAGCTTTGGCTAATGGTAAAATACGAGATAGATTACAATTTATTCAAGATGGCTGTCCACAAATTAACCTTACAAAAATGACAGATGAATCTTATATAAATATGAGACAAAATATTATAAATAGTATTTTTGAATATAAGATTTACCCTGAAGTTTTAAAAAGTGAAATAATTGGCTTTGATAAATATAGAGGAAATTTATATTCAATATTATTAATTTGTCCACATTGTAATAAAAAAAATCACTATCTAAATATGCACAAAGTAGAATCATTCGTGACGAAGGTATGTTGTAAATATTGTATACAAAAATTTGATGTAAATAGTGACAAAATGTTTTGTGATTATGAATTTGAAGATACATATTTTTTAAATGCAAACAGAGCATTGGAAGTTGCAAAAGAAAACAATACAATCAAACTAAAGGGAAAAGAACTTATACAAACATGCTACTATGAAGGTAATGTGCTAGAAGGTGCTCCATTTAATTGTGTAAATGTTCCATACAGTAATTTTAAAAAATTTTTCATCACTAATAAACAGTATAGAATTCCAACAAAAATTGAATTTGGTTTAGCTAGTTTCGTAAAAGATAGAAGAACAGCAGAAATTGAATTTTTTAATATGAGAATAGAATTATCCAACGAGAGAATAACCATTGAATAAAATTGTTTTTATTACTGCTTCAAGTGATGGATTAGGATATCAGATTGCTATAGATTTAGCACTAAAGGGATATATTATTATCCTCAATGGAAGAGATGCCAATAAACTTCAAGAGGCAAAAAGAAAACTCCATAATGAAAAACTTCATTTCACATTTTGTTGTGACTTGGTAAGCGATACTATGATAAATGAGCTAAATAATTTTATTATAACAAATAATATATATCCAGATATCATTATACACTGTTTAGGAGGCAAGCTTAATAATGACAGCCATTTAATAAGTTTATCTACCCTAAGCAATAGTTTAAATTTAAATTTATTTAATGCAATATTAATTAATAATTATTTTATTCCTATTTTTCAAAAAACAAATTCTATACAAAAAATTATACACATAAGTTCATCTGCTTCATTAAATGGAAATGCCTCGCCTTGTTATTCCATTAGCAAAGGTGCATTAAATGTATATATAAAAAATTGTGCCCGATTTTATGCATTAGACAACATATCTTTTTCTGGAATTATCCCAAATATAATTATTCATAAACACAGTGATTGGGCAAAAAAGAAGATACAAGATACTAGCTATTATATGAAAAGGATTAATGAGATGCCACTGAAAGAATTTGCCACTCCAGAAAAAATTTCTCCTTATATATGTGCTTTATGTGATATTGATAATATGTAGAATACAGGTTCACTTATTGAGCTCCAAGGGGGGATGTAAAAATGAATGAATATTTAAAATTTTATGAAAAATACAAAATATCACCTGTTACACCGAATATTAACAACTTTAAAGAACATGTAAAAAAAAGAGCCAATCTCTATAGGGAACTATCTATTTTGCCAATAACAATAAAAGATCGAGACATATTAGAAATTGGTCCAGCTGGTGGATATAATGCTTTAGCCACATATACATTCAATCCAAAATCATATACATTAATTGAACCAAACAGTACTGGTTATACTGAGCTAACTAAAAATTTTGAAAATATTATGTGTAAGAAAAATATTTTTATATATAATATTGCCTTTGAAAATTTTAATCCAAACAGAAAATATGATATCATAATTTGTGAGGGACTCATCCCCGGACTTGAAAATAAAGATGTGTTTATAAATAAAATTTTAAACCTATTAAATGAAGATGGTATTATTGTTATTACTGCAATAGATCAAATTGCAGTACTTTTTGAAATAATACGAAAATATATTGCAAATTGTTTGACTAAGAATATAGAAGATATTGATGAAAAAGTTGAACTCTTGATTAAGGTATTTGAAAGTCATCTTCGCACTTTAAAAGGGATGACACGAAAGCATAGAGATTGGTGCTTGGATAATTTAATTGGAGATGCAATCTTTGAACACACTTTAACAATTGATCATGTTATTGATCTTTTGCAGGACAATTTTTATTTTCTTGGATCATCTCCAGGTATTTTTACTAATTTTACTTGGTATAAAGAATTGCCTACCAATGCACTAGAATATAATAATATATTTAAAGAACAATTTTTTCTACAATGGCATAACTTTATTGATTATAGATACATACAACCCAAAAGAACCATTGATCAAAATACTGAACTAGGTAAATATTGTTTAGACTTGATAATAGCAATTAAAAATAATATTCCAAAAAAATCTATAATCAATATTTTACTTAAAATTAAGGAAAATTTATTATCTGGGGGGAACCATATTACTGTCAAAAGTATTGAAGAAATCATTCATTTATTACATAAAAAAATTAATTATGAAAATATTAATAAACTAAGTTATTTTCAATCGGCTTTTGGTAGAGGTCAGTCTTACATAAGCTTTACAAAAAGATGTACTCATGATGAATAAAAAATGTATAATTTGCGGATTCAATGAATTTGATGTTTTGCTTAACTATCAATTTGAAAAAGTAGTATCTTCTGATAATAAGATATTGAATAAAAACTTTAAACTTTTAAAATGTAAAAAGTGCCAGCATGTTCAAAAACAATTAGATAAATCCCTCTCTATTACTATTGATAAAATTTACACTCATTATGAAGCATATTCTCTCACTAATGGGAACGAAGAACAAAGAAAAGATGGTAATAATATTTCCGTTAATCGTTCAAGTTTAATATTAAAAAATATTAAAAAAAATATTAAAAAAAATGGAAAATTATTGGATATTGGAACAGGAACAGGTGTATTTTTGCAAGAATTTTCAAGACAATACAATTGGGAACTCTATGGTTGTGATGTGCACAATAATATTAAAAGTGAGATACAAGAATTAGCAAACTTTAAAAAATTATTTATTGCCAATCATGATATTATTCCCTCACAACAGTTCAATATTATATCAACAATACATGTATTAGAACATATATTTGATTTAGATTTATTTTTAAATGATATAAAAAACAAGTTAACAAAAGATGGTTTTTTGTTATTGCAGGTACCTAATATAAGTGAAAATATTTTTGATATTTTTATTATTGATCATGTTTCTCATTTTTACTATGAAACATTACATTATTTACTAAAGCAATATTTTCCATATGTTTATTTTCCTAAATTACAAATTGATAGAGAAATAACAGCAATTGCATCCAAAAGTAAAATTAACAAGATAGAAACATTAAATGTATTAGAATCATCGATTAACCTCAAGACTAGAATCAATAATTTACTTAATTACTTAAGCAATGACAACGATAAAGTTGCAATTTTTGGAACTTCTCCTCCTGCATTATTCTGTGCATCGCTTTTGAATTTTAAATTTGATTGCTTTATCGATGAAAGTTGTCTAAAGTTTGGTAATATATTATATGGCAAAAAGATAAAATCTCCACAAGAAATTAATGATGATATGAAAATTTTATTTCCTTATTCTAAAAAAGCTTTAAATAACATTTTAAAACGATATCCATCATATAAATTTATATGCTTGGAAAATATTATATGAAAAAAATAATCATTGTTCCTCCCAATGGAAAATTTAAAAGTCAAGATTTTTTTATACATAGGTTATCTGAATATTTATATATAAATAACTACGAAGCAAAACTAGTAAAAATCAAAGAAGATTTCGATGAAGAAATTTGCTTATCAATACCGATTATCTCTTTAGATAATGTTGAGCACCTATTATTTTATTTAACAACATCAAATTTTGATTTGATTATACATAGATGTTGGATGCATAGCTATAGTTTTGCTGCCTTACTATCGCAACATTGTTCAAATGTAGTGTTTTATATAAAAGATTGGTTTGCAGAAATATCACGTGAACAATATAAGTTAATATATCACACAGATAGTGATTACGATGGAATAAAAACATTATTTGAATCTAACAAAAAAATCCTTACGCACTACACAATGGAATATATAATAGCGATATGGTCTAAAAAATATTGTATAGATATTAATAATTTTACTTTCTTCCCAGAATATACCATTAAATCAAAACACCACATTAGAATTAATACTTCTTATGATTCTAAAAATGTAAAACTTTTATTATTAGGTAGTTTATTCCCAACATGCAATCCTACAGAGATATGTAATCAAAGACAAGTTTTAAATGATATTAAACTAATCACTTCTCAAAAAATACAATTTGATAGAATGGTATTAGAAAAGACATATGATAATGTTATGAATTCACCTTTATATATTGATTATAAATATGAGCATTTATTTAATTCATATTTTAATATAATCCAAGGTAGTGCTTTTAATTCAAAAGATACTGAATATTATCACTTTGGAGTTTATCAACTTTTAGACGTCAGTAACTATGATTCAAAAGATGCAAACTCTACTTTACATGCTGTTGTAAGTAAATTTGCCAATTATTTAGAAGCTGGGCTACCAATTTTAGTTAATGAAAATTTTAAATATATAAGTGCAATTGTAAAAAAATATGATATTGGAATAGTTATATCCAACAACGAGGCCAAGGATTTAAAGTGTGTTCTCAATATAGAAGAAGGTCGATACCAAACATTAATTTCAAATGTATATATTTTTAGAGATATGTACTCATATAATTTTGAAACTTTAAAAAGTATATTAAGTTAATTATGAATAAAGATATACTTGTAGTTTTACCTAATTTTTATTTAGACGATGAAGATATAAAAAACTTTATAAATGTAACTCTACAAGAATTTAAAAATAATAAACTAATTTTTTTATCATATTTAAATACGCATGACTATTATTATCAAAAGTTAAGCTATTTAGGATATGATTTTTTCTCTGTCCTTAAAAAGCAAAAAATATTTACTACTACAATATTACGAAAAACATATCAAAATCATTCAAATTTCAATAACTATATATTAGTAATACTTAGAAATACAAACAATGAAATATCAATTAAAATTCAAAAAAAATCTAAACTTAATGTTTATATATGGTCAGCCTTAAACAATAGAATTCGCTCTATAAAAGATGAAATTCAAGATGAAGAGGATTTTGAAATCAATAGTAATATATTTTCAAAAATTTCTAAAAAATACAAAAGCCAATATGTATTAACCCCTTACGGTTTTACAATGAGGCATACAGGTTATGGTTATATAAATGAAATGGGATTTAGAATTCCAAAAAATTATCTAAATCTAAAAAATAGAGAAGAAAATCATAAGTTGATATGTTTTTTTGGTAATAGTAGCTGCTTTAGCATGCGTGTACGGGATAATGAACTTTTTACAAACTTACTTGAACAAAAGTTGAACAGTTATTTTCAAGAAAATAGTATAGACAAAAAAGTGACTATCTTAAACTTTGGTATGATGGGTCATTTAGTTCTTAATGAAATTTATACCTATATAGCATTCGCACAGGAGCTAAATCCTGATCTAGTTTTTGCTCATCATCTTATAAATGATTTGGTAGCTGGCATGACAAATGATAATCTTTTACTCACAAAGTTCAATTATAACTATTTGTATCTTTTTGAAGAGTGGTCATTAAAACTACATAAAAACAACATCGGATTAGGGAAAGACTTCCCTGCAAGAAATACACTCAATTCATCACAAGATATCATTAATGCCTATTACACAAGAGATAAACAATTTAAAAGTTTAGTTGAAAATAATAAAAGCAAATATATTTCAGTCATTCAACCTGCATCTTTTAGTAAAAAAAAACTTAGCGAAAGAGAAAAAAAAGGAATCGAATTATATATAAATAAGCTATTAATCGATGAAGAACCTTTTATAAAAAGTATGTATTGTGAATTGATAGATATACTAAAAGATAAACATGAATATTGTGATATTATTGATTTGCACACTATGTTTGAAAAATTTGATGATAAGGATAGCTTATTTTCTGATTGGATACATACAAATGCAAATGGAGACAAAGTAATGAGTGAATTTATATTCGAACACATGCTAAAACATGATTTGCTACAAATGCTTTAAAACAATTGGCTCAATAAATTGAAAAAAGTATTATTATATTTTGCAAGCAATTCTGCTTTTTACACAAATTTATTTATATCAATTAAAAATGGATTTGAAGAAGCTGGATGTCTAGTTGTTGGTGAAGCAAATCTATTATGTAGCGGAGCCTTAATAAGACAAATTGAAATAGAAAAACCAGATTTTGTTTTTGAGATGAATAGAGTTAAATCAGAAATTCCAAACTTTCCAAATGATGTTATACATATTTGCTGGCTTGTGGATTTTTGGGGACGAGAGTATAGTGATTTAAAAGGTAGCGACATACTGTATGCCTGGACTTACTCCTGGATAGAGAATTTTAAGAAAAATGGAGTAGCCTCAGTAAAATACCTACCTTCTGCAACAGATTCTAAAATATATAAACCCATAAATATTAAGAAAATTTATGATTTTACTTTTTTAGGACATATATCAAAAAGGTGGACTTCTTATGAATTAAATAGAGAAGTAGGTATTAAAGATGATAACAAGATATATTTTAAAGATATATTACCCATTGTAGAGAATCTTGTTCTTTCACAAGAGTATATTGAATCCACTATAGAAGAATTAACTAAAAGAAATTATAACTTAAAGTTAAATAAATCATTAATTTATGATTTAAGTAGCAGAATTTATAGACAAAAAACTCGTGAATTATATATGGATAAATTTTTGGGGATTACAAACAATATTTCAATTTATGGACCAAATAATTGGGCGCTTTATGAGAAATATAAAAATAATTATAAAGGCTTTTTGGAAAAGCCTGAACAAATAAATAAAGCGATGCAAAAAGCCAATATTTTATTACATTTTACATTTATCCCACACTTTAGAGTATTGGATGCAATGGCTTGTGGAATGGTTTCCACAGCTTTTGAGACACCAAATATATATAAAAATGAATTCGAAATTTTAGGCTTTAAAAGTAATGAAGACTATCTCGAAATAGACACAAAATGCGATAGAATAAGTCAGGAATTTTTTAATAATAAACAATTATTAGCCGATATCTCATATAACGCTAGAAAGAAAACATTGAAAAATCACTTATGGGTACACAGAGCTGAACAGGTTTTAAAAGATGTTGAAAGGATAAGCCATAAGTAAATTATATGATAATAAGATCTCATTTTGTACCGAACCATGGTCAAATCTTTTTCTAAGAAATAGTGGACGAATACAACCTTGTTGTATGAATTCGACATTTCTAGGAGACATACATACCGACTCTTTGGATAATGTATGGAATGGTGAGAAAATACAAAATATTCGCAAACTAGTGATGGAACACCGATACAAAGAAGCAGGCTGCAAAGATGGTTGCTCGATAATTTATGAATTGACTAACCAAACAGAAAAAGAACTTATTCCAAATCAGTGGAAATCGGCTTGCGTAAGTAATCCTTCTTTAAAAGACAATATAGAGAAGTTTTCAGATGATGTTAAAAAGCACAATGTAGTAGCATCTTGCAAGCCAATTACTTTTGATATTCAACCTATAGAAGCTTGCAATATGAGTTGTATAATGTGTCATCAAAAACATAATAACAAAGATAAAGTTTCAGTGGAAGTTATCAATAAGCTCTTCCAATATAAAGACCATTTATACTCAATAAGATTTCAAGGGGGCGAGGTATTTGCAGATAAAGCGTTTTCTCAATATCTAATAAACCTTAAAAAAAACCTAACACTCAATCAAAAAATAGATGTTATTACAAATGGTTCACTCCTTTCACATGAGGAACTAGATGTTTTAACACAAGGAGACAACCCTATAAATTTTATTATCTCCATGGATGCAATCGACAAGGATATCTATCAGTATATTAGACAGACAAAACATTTTGACAAAGTTAAAGGCAATATAGAATATTTGGCAAAACTACAAAAAGATAAAAATAATGGTGAATTTTTATCTTGGAACTTTGTTGTTATGAAAAGCAATTTTTACAATATCAAACCAGCCATAGAACTAGCTGCTAACCTTAATGTCACATTAAATTTTGGACCAATCATTGGCGACTATAAAAAAGAAAATATTTTTGAATACAATGAGTTGGTTGAAAGTGATTATGAGCAGTATTTAAAAGAGGCACTCGAATTAAAAAATAGTTTAAATGCAAAAGTAAATAATCTAGAGACTATTATAAAAAAATTGTTTTAAGGCTGTATGATGTCTAACCATAAACTACAAATACTTGGCTTGGGGCGTTGCATTATAGGACATATGGCAAAATATGTTAATGAGCATACTGAGCTTATGGTAGATTTTCAACATCACTATTTGTTAAACTATGAAACTATCATCCACTCAAAAGTTACATGTAAAGATATGGAAAACTTTAGCGAAATTGTATCTATGCCACGCCTTTATGATCAATGGTGTTGTTTAGACAATGTTGAAAAATACGATGTATGTGCGATAGAGATTTTTCCCTCGGCGCCACTTTATACCAATAATTTCAATCGACTATTTGCTTGTTTTGAGTCTTATACGGAACAATTAAAAGATGTTGGATTCAAGCCTTATGTAGGAAATACTAAGGATTACATCATTACTTTAGATAACTTGGTCAATAAAATTAGAAGTCGAAACAATACAATAAAAATTATCTTTGTAAATGGTGAATTAGCAAGGGAAGAGGATGGCAATTTCATTGGGTCTAATGACCTCTATAACATACTTGATACTTTAAAAAAATCAAACCTAGTAGAATATGATTTTGTAAAGTTATTAGATATGAATAGCTTAATTGACACATTAGAAAAGAACAACCAGATGGTATTTGAAATGGCATTTCCTTATCTTTATTTACGAAGAATCAAAAAGAAAAATGCGTTGGTTGTGGCAAGGGATTGCAAACATGCGATACCAGAAGTAAGAAGGTCAATGCTTCAACTTTTTTTTGAATTAATTTATTCATTAAAATTACCATTGATTGAAATAGAAACAATACATTTTGTGAAAATATAGCGTGGTT
>JAQWCT010000225.1 GCA_028705785.1 Sulfurospirillaceae bacterium
TATGCCCTCTTCTTTCAAAATGGCCTCTAATGTCTCGACAAAATCATCTTCTTCGATTTGCACACCAGAGATATTAATCGCCATTACGCCATCAAAAACACCCTCTTCTCTCCATGCTTTAACTTGAACCAATGCCTTTTTAAAAATCATCGCACCCAAAGGAATAATGAGTCTATTTTCTTCAGCTCTGGGAATAAAATCATTAGGAGGGATAAATCCTTTGAAGGGATTTTGCCATCTTACTAAAGCTTCAACGCCTACAACAAGACCACTTTTCAAATCAATTTGAGGTTGGTAATGGAGGACAAACTCATCATTTTCGATACCTTTTTTCATCTCATTGTCCATTTTTGTAGATTCAAAAACAATATCACTCATCATTTGAGTATAATATTTGTATCTATTTTTACCACTATTTTTTGCCACATACATCGCAGTATCTGCATTTTTAAAAAGAGCTTCAAAAGTTTGACCATCTTGTGGGGAAATAGCTATACCAATGCTTACACCGAGACTAAATGTTTCATCATCAATATGAAAAGGCAGTTCAATACTTGATGCCAAGTCTCTACACAACTGCTCTACATGTAAGACTTTTGGGGTAAGTATGACAAACTCATCTCCACCCACTCTTGCAATAAAATCTTGCTCACCAATAGCCTTTTTGAACCGTAAAGCAACATCTTGAATGACTTTATCTCCAAAGGTATGTCCATAAACATCATTAATATTTTTAAAATAGTCCAAATCTAAAAATAAAAATGCTAAATCTTGAGAAGGTATTTGTAAAAATTCTTCCAATTTTGTTTTCAAAAAAATACGATTGGGAAGTTTAGTTAAAGCATCATTGTGTGCCAAGAAGGACATCTCTTCTGCGGCTTGTTTTCTAAAACTAATATTTTTATGTGTTCCAGCTAGTCTTAAAGGTTGACCATCATTATCTCTTTCTACGACTGCACCAGAGCCTTCTATCCATACCCACTGTCCATCACGATGACGCATACGAAATTCTATAACATAGGGTTTAGAATCTTTAATAGTTTGTGCAACAACTTTTTGTGTCATTATCCTATCTTCAGGATGAATTCTTTGCGACCAATCAGTTACATTTTCTTTAATATCTTCTCTTTTCAAGCCTAAAAATTCTAACCATTTATCATTGACTAATTGTTGATTGGTTTGATAATTCCAATCCCAATAGCCTAAATCTGCACCTTGTATCACATATTGAAGTCGTTGTTCATTGTCTTTTAATTGTTTTTCTATTTTAGATATTTCATTA
Organism: Sulfurospirillaceae bacterium; assembly: GCA_028705785.1. Classification (GTDB taxonomy): domain Bacteria; phylum Campylobacterota; class Campylobacteria; order Campylobacterales; family Sulfurospirillaceae; genus Sulfurospirillum. Next base: position 1,283 of record JAQWCT010000225.1, read on the forward strand.
AGTTTAGAGCGAATAAGTGAAAAAAGAATGAATGAGGTCACGACAATAAAAAACATGCCTTTGTAGGTTTGCAATTTTGTTAACACGGTCAAATTTTGTACAAAATATTCTAATAACGCATCAGAAAAAAGAATCCATATAAGGGAGAAAAGAAAATAGACTAAAACGATGCGCAAAGCACCTAAAAAAGACTTCATGATGTAACTCCATTAGGGAAGAGTGTAATATTATATCTATTTCACAGCCCTATTATAGTAGAATAGTGGGACTTTTTTATGACAAGGAACAACAATGCAAGCTTTTGGAAAGTTTACATGTAAGAAAAAATTAGTGTATCGCACAGAAGCATACCTTTATGTCAATGCAAAAGATAAGACGCTCTCTTTAGAAGAATTTGAAGGAATGATGGAAGAAAAACATAACTTTATCGCAGGAACCATTATGATGTTTCATCCAGGAAACTCAGTTCCCAAAGCATTTGATGCCACAAAATCACTGATGGATCAAAATTACGATTTTACACAAAGCTATAGTGAGTTAAGCCTTGATAAAACTTTACTTGCTTATGATGGAATTTTAAAAGCGTACGAGGGTAGACTCATCGAAATCAAAACACTTTTCAATCTCAACGAATCCAACCTCCAGCGCAAAAATGCCTTGGTAAAATTCAATGTTGACCTAGAAGGTAGTAAAGTTAATTTTGATGGGGATAATTACAATTTTTCTAAAAAAATCGTCTTTGAAGGTAAATTTGTTTTCTTTGCATGGGGCGATAAATTTACCAAAGAAACCTTCCCTAACATCTATGCTTATGCTCAAGGAATTTTCAAGACAGCTTCTACTCAAATTGGGGCTATTGCATTTACGCATGACCCAACACAAAGCATTGAAGAGGCAAAAACATCACTGCATTTTGGACATCCTATTAGTGTGGGTGACCTTAAAAACAAAGTTCCCAAAGCTATCAAAAAAGCGTTTAAAACCACGCCTCCCTCTTGTACGGTATGGTAAGCATTTTTTGATATAAGTTAGGATAAAATCTTTTTTTTCAATTTCACTTTATAGAGGTGGTAGATAGATGTTTGGTATGGATATGGGAGAACTTCTTGTTATTGCAATCGTTGCCATTATATTTTTAGGTCCAGACAAACTCCCCGATGCAATGGTCAAAGTTGCCAAGTTTTTCAAATCATTTAAAAATAGCATTAACGATGTGAAAAACTCTTTTGAACAAGAGATGAAGATACAAGAGCTTAAAGAAGAAGCCCTTGTGTATAAGAAAAAACTTGATGAAGCAGCAACTAGTGCAAGAAAAGTGATTACATTTGATGAACTAGAAGAGATCAAAAAATCGACACAAGGAGTGAATGAATCACTCAGAGAAATGCAAAATACTATTCAAGAGAGTACTTCGATGAATAGCGATAGAGTACAAGCGTTTGAAGCACCCCCTGCTGTGGCCGAGATAGAAACAAAAACTGATGTTAAAAAAGAGGAAAAAGCATAATGTTTGAAGAGTTAAAACCTCATTTAGGAGAATTAAGAAAAAGATTGAGTCTCTCTTTGACCGCCATTCTTGTGATGTTCCTCGTCTGTTTTTCTTTTTGGGAACCTATCCTTGGCTGGATGATAGCACCACTCAAAGCTGTTTTGCCTGAGGGTAGCAATGTTATCTTTACAGGTGTACAAGAACCCTTTTTCACAGCAATGAAAGTTGCTTTTTTTACAGGCTTTGTCATTGCTTTACCTATTATCTTTTGGCAATTTTGGCTTTTTGTAGCCCCTGGATTATACGACAATGAAAAAAGGTTGGTTATCCCTTTTGTCAGTGCCGCAACACTGATGTTTCTCATGGGAGCAGCGTTTTGTTACTATGTTGTCGTTCCCCTCGCCTTTGCATTTTTGATTGGATTTGGTAGTGCTCTTTTTACAGCGTTGCCTAGCATTGGCGAATATGTAGGTTTTTTTACTAAAATTATCGTAGGATTTGGACTCTCATTTGAGATGCCCGTGGTTATCTTTTTCTTTGCAAAACTGGGTCTGGTGGATGACAAAGCACTTAAAGATTTCTTTCGATACGCTATCGTTATTATCTTTGTTATTGCCGCCATTTTAACACCTCCAGATATTTTGTCTCAATTTTTGATGGCAGCGCCTTTGACGATTTTATATGGTATCTCGATACTCGTTGCAAAAGCAGTCAATCCTTACATACCACCCGTTGATGATGAACCAGAAAGTCCCGAAGAAGAGGACGCTGAACCTAAAAAAGAGGATTAATCCATCGATCCTCTTTTAAAATCAACTTATGATTATGTCTTACCCGAAGCGTTAATCGCAACACATCCCATAGAGCCTAGAGATCACGCTAGGCTTTTGGTGTATGAGCGTTCAAAAAATCAAATCACCCATAGTACATTTGAGCATCTTTTTGAGTTCTTACCCCAAGATACTGCTGTCATTTTAAATGATACTAAAGTCATTAAAGCAAGAATTTTTGGCAAAAAAGAGAGCGGTGGTGAAGTTGAGTTTTTACTCAATTCCCCCTTGCCCAATAACGCTTATTGTGTTTATATCCGAGGTCGAGTTAAGGTGGGTATGTGCATTCACTTTGAACATGAATTAAGTGCAACTATCAATGAATTAAAAGA
>JAQWCT010000226.1 GCA_028705785.1 Sulfurospirillaceae bacterium
CAATGGAATAAAAAGAACCATGCTCTTTGCTCTTGCTATTTCATGTACTTCATTATTACTCTATATTATGGGAATATAACTATGGCAAATATTATTGATATCGTTGCAATTTTAATGATGGTAACAAGTTTTGCGGTATTTGGTTTAAGACAATACCGTCATAGCATTCAAGCGTATGCACTGCAAACGCTTTTGTTGGTCATTATCTTTTTGGCATTATATGTTAAATACGGCACACATGAACTTCTTATCTGGGCAGCCACCGCTTTTGTGATCAAAGTGCTCTTTGTGCCTTTATATTTAATGAGCCTCGTCAAAAAACTGGTCCTTGTTGTTGAAGATGAACCCGTGGGTGGATTTTTTATATCGCCTGTTGTAGCGCTTAGTTTTTCACTCGCAGTTGCTATGATGCTGTACAAAGTATTTATACATTTTTCACTTTTTCAAGATGTCTTGCCACTTTATGCGGCTTCATTTATCTTTATGATGGGTATTTTTGGATTTATTTTGAGAAACTCATTTCTCAAACAAATTCTCTCTTACTGCCTCTTTGAAAATGGCATACACCTAAGCCTAGCGCTTATGGCATATAGTTCTCATGAGCTTGTTGAGATTGGTATTTTAACCGATGCTATCTTTGCGGTTCTGATTATGAGTGTTTTGGCGAAGCGATTTTATGCCGCTTATGGAAGTCTTGATACCTCCAAAGCCGTAAATTTAAGGGGATAAAATGGATATTTTAGTATTAATACTCACCGTACCTTTTGTTTTTGGTGTGATCATGTTTTGCATGCCACTTCATTTTAAGCTCTTACAAAGTCTCCATATCGTTTTAGGTGTGGCTGTTTCTATTCTTTTGCTGAGTGCTGTGGGGAAAGTGGTCAATGGAGAAGAACTTTCTATTTTTCATAACTATATTTTCTTAGATTCCCTAGGCGCTATCTTTTTATCATTGATTGCAATTACTGGCTTACTGGTCAATGTCTATGCAACTACCTATATGAAGTGGGAGTTAGAAGATGGACATATCGATATTAAAGAGGTCAAAAACTACTTTGCACTGAGTTTCATCTTTACATGGACAATGAGTTTAAGTGTACTTTGTAATAATATCGCCTTTATGTGGGCGGCTATTGAAGCAACCACACTCGCTTCGGTGTTTCTTGTAGCGGTTAAAAAAGATAAAAAATCCACAGAGAGTGGGTACAAATACATCGTTTTATGTAGCATCGGTCTTGCCTTTGCCTTGTATGCAACGATATTACTCTTCTCAGCAGCCAATGGTAAAATTAGTGGTGAAGCAATGCTCTATACCAATCTACTTGCCAATGCAGAGAATATCGATAGTATGGCTTTAAAACTTGTCTTTGTTTTTGCGTTGATTGGCTTTGGAACAAAAGCAGGACTTGCACCTACGCATACATGGTTACCTGATGTTCACGCAGAAGGCCCTGCACCTACATCGGCTTTACTTTCAGGCATACTTTTAAAATGTGCCATGCTGGGGCTTATTCGTTACTATGCTATTGTCGCCAATGGGGTTGGTTTTGACTTTGTTCAAACCGTGATGATTGTCAGTGGCACACTTACTCTTTTTATATCTGCCTTCTTTCTTATTCGTCAACACAATGTCAAACGAATGTTTGCGTATCACTCCGTAGCCCACATGGGTGTTATCGCTTTTGGACTAGGAGTCGGTGGCGCTATCGGTCTTTTTGCAGCACTTTTTCACTGTGCGGCACACTCATTTACCAAAGCGTTAGCTTTTTGTTCAACAGGTAATATTGCTCGAATTTACGGCACCAAAGATATGACGAAGATGGGTGGCATGATACGCATAGCACCGCTTACGGCAGTTTTGTTTGGTATTGCTATCTGTTCATTGGTCGGTGTTCCTGGATTTGCGATTTTTGTGAGTGAATTTTTGATTTTTAAAGCCGCCGCTATCGGTGAGCAGTACCTTTTGATGGGTATTTTTGCTGTTGCCTTAGCTATTATTTTTATAGCTGACTTTTCACACTTCTTTTTAGCTTCGTTTGGTAAAGTAGAAGGAGAAGTGGTTCATAATAGTGAGATGAAATTCAGTGAAAATTTTCCATTGATTGCCTTAGCTATTTTAATTGTAGCATTTGGTATATGGCAATTTGATTCCTTTACGCTTCTTTTAGATGAGAGCGTTAAATCCATAATGAAAAAATAGGACTCCCAATGAAATGCGATAAATTTATAGAAGCTCTAGGAACTAGAGTAAAAATTTTAGAAGTTACACGACAATGCGACGATCAAGTCACCGCCTTGGTTGAACTAAATGACCTTCCTGAAGCAGTTCGCTTCTTATATTATGATATGGGTGGCTATCTCACGACTATGGTTCCCAATGATGAGCGAAGCATCAATAAACACTATGCTCTTTATTATGCTCTCTCTATGGAGGGTGGAAAAATGTTTGAAGGTGATGAGATAGCGCAAGATGAAAAATGTTTTGTCACCATCAAAACGCTCATCTCACCTGATAGCCTTGTTTACCCCTCTGTTACGCCGTTGGTTCCTGCCTGTGTTTGGTATGAAAGAGAAGCCTACGATATGTTTGGACTGGTTGCAGAGGGTTTGCCAGATAAAAGACGTTTGGTGCTCAGTGATGACTGGCCAGATAATCTTTTCCCTTTACGAAAAGATGCGATGGACTACCGATACCGCCCTGATATGAAAGATCATTATATGGAGCCTGAATATGAGTTTCTAAGACCTGAAGGCTCAGGAATTATTGACGTGCCTCTAGGACCTTTGCATATCACGGCTGATGAGCCTGGACATTTTAGACTTTTTTGCGATGGCGATACGATTATTGATGCCGATTATAGACTCTTCTACCAACACAGAGGCATGGAAAAACTCGCTGAAAATCGTATGAACTATGATCAGATGGGCTATTTGGCTGAGCGTGTGTGTGGCATCTGTGGCTATGCCCATGCGATTGCGTGTATTGAAGCGGCTGAAAAAGCGATCAACTTAGAAATTCCAGCTCGAGCGCAAGCCATTCGTGTGATCTGTTCAGAAATTGAGCGTCTCCACAGCCATTTGCTCAATATCGGACTGGCGTGTGAAGTGACGGGTAACTACAACGCATTCATGCACATTTTTAGAATCCGTGAATACTCTATGAAACTCGCTGAACTGGTTACTGGTGGACGAAAAACCTATGGTAATGTTGTCATGGGTGGACTTAGACGCGATATCACAGGCGTTGAGATCAAAGAGAGTTTACGCATCTTACAAATCATCGAAACACAAGTCGATGAAGTCTGGGATGCTGTTATGGATGACAAACGCCAAATGAGCCGTTGGAAAGGCGTGGGTATTTTGGATAAACAAGTGGCCCGTGATTTCTCTCCAGTTGGTCCTAATATCAGAGGAAGTGGAATCAAACGCGATACCAGATATGACCATCCGTACGACTTTTTCAAACAGATTCAATTTGATGTAGCCGTTGTCGAAGGTGGCGATGTATTTGCTAGAGAAATGGTTCGTTATATGGAACTTAAAAGCTCTGTATCTATTATTCGTCAGTGTTTTGAACTTATGCCACAAACACAAATCATCGTCGATCCAAAATTCCATGTTAAACCTGAGAACTACGCTTTAGCGTATGTGGAAGCCCCAAGGGGAGAAAATGTTCACTGGATTATGCAAGGCAGTGCGCAAAAAGTATTTCGTTGGAGATGCAGGGCTGCAACCTATAACAACTGGCCAAGTATACGGAGTTTTATCGGGTAATACATTGTTCCGTCGAGGTTGTAACCGGGATGGTTTGTCTTCTGGCGGCCGAGGCTCATGAAAACGAGCGTTGCGACTTCGAGGCCGCCGATCATGACCTCCACACTCGGGCCGGCGTTCCCGCCGCCGATCC
>JAQWCT010000227.1 GCA_028705785.1 Sulfurospirillaceae bacterium
CATCCTCAATGTTTCGTGGCTAACAATAGGCTTAGTTGCGTATCTTGTCTATCCTGTTACTCGTTTTGGATTTGCTATTTGGAGTTGGCTTCTTAGCCGACACGCCGCTTCAACAGTTGCTCCTTTTACACTGCTAGTCCCCATCTTTGGCTTTTCATCCTCAGCACTTATTTTAGGGGAGGGTATGCAAGGATGGAAGATGGGTGCGGGTTTTTTAATCGTTTCAGGACTGGTCATCAACCTTTACGGTGGAAAATTATTTGCTTTATTTTTAAACACACAAGCTAAAAAATAGTAGAATTTTTTTGGTATATTACAATCATTAAAACAACCAAAGGAACATGCCATGTTTGACATTCAAAACTATTACAGTTTTCTCTTAGCCATTTTGGTGTTTCAACTCATCCCTGGAGCTGGAACGATTGCTATTTTAAATGCTACTGCTCGCAATGGTGTGAGTGCAGGGCTTGGTGCGGTCATGGGTACACTTTTGGGGGACTTTGTTTTCATGGTCGCAGCAGCGGTTGGTTTAGCCGCAGTGATGAGAGAAAACCCTCTACTTTTTGAAATCTTGCAGTGGTTTGGTGCTGTATATCTGTGTTGGTTGGGACTAGGCTTACTTCGTACCAAATTTGATAAGCAAGTAGATATCAATGAGCCTAAAAAATCAGGTTGGGTATATCTCAAACAAGGCTTTGCAGTGAGTGTTACTAACCCCAAAGTCATGCTCTTTTTCGTGGCTTTTTTCCCACTCTTCTTATCACCAACTTCATCATCCATAACACTTTTGGCGATGATGTTACATGTAACGATTTTAAGCTTCATGTATCAAGCTTTATTGGTCATCCTTGGCAATAGCGTCGCCCATAAACTTAAAGCCATACCCTTTGCAAGAAAACTCGCTACGAGGTTAGCAGGTATTGCCCTTGTCGCATTTGGTGTCAAACTGGCTTTGGATAATCGTTAGAATCTTTACATGTAAAGAGTAGACTCGCTACTCTTTGCGTTTTAAAAAGGTTTCTATCTCTTCGATAGCTTTTTTGTTCGAGAGGCTAAATTTTATTTCGATGCGCCTTGATGCTTCTTTGTCTTCTACCCCATTTTTGAAAATGCGATCACTGTATGATCTGCCATTTGCACTGAGGTAAGTTTGCAAAAGTGGGTTTCGTTTTTCGTCCCATGAGTAGATAAATGTCATCACTGAGAGGGCTCGTTTTTGAGAGAGGTCAAGGTTGTTCATATATGAGCCATCCGAATCGGTATGACCCTCAATGATGATGCGGTCAATGTTGTCTTTGATGTTTTTATCACCCAAAAGTACGGCAAAATAAGGTTCCAATGTCTCTTTGAGTTGCTTTTTGGCTTCGGGTTTTATTTCGTATGAACCAACAGCAAATAAAACGGCTGAGGGAAGACGAATCGCTCCGCTATTGGGGTCAATATTGATTTTTTTGCCCAGTTTATCTTTGAGTTCTTGTACCACTTTGATGCGAATGCCTGTGAGGTTTTTGATGCGCGCTTTGGTGATATTTAAGTCTTCGACTAGCTTTTGATGTGAGGCTGTACTCTCAAGAAGTTTCGCACTTAAAAGGGCAAGTTCTCCCTCTTTTAGCTTGATGGTATTGGTTGTTGTTCCTAGTTCCATTTGACTTGCTACTAACTCGCCTTTGACTTCATCTCGTGATAGTTCTGACTCAAGCAGGAGTTTTTTGAGATTTTCAATCTCTTTGTCGGTGAGTTGGAGTTTTGCATTGGCTTCTTCAAGGTTGTTTTCTTTTACTGAAAGAAGCTCTTGTGCGATTTGTAAGGCTGAGTTTGTCTCACTCATATCCGAACTCAGGCGTACAAAGTCTCGTTTCTTTTGAGTGAGTTCTGCTTCGCTTAGTTGCAATTGTTGCTTCTGGTTTTTCAAATCTGTTTGCACATACACATACTTGACCACGATAGCGCCGATAAGTAGGATAAATACAAAAAGCAGTCCCGCCATCAAATCCGCATACGATACCCAAAAGTTTTCGTCGCTACTTCGTGAACGATTGTATCGCATTATCGTAACGCATCCATTTTTTGGATAATCTGCTCAGTTTCGGCATCGATTATCTTCAAGCTCTCTTTTAAAGCTTTGACCTCTTCATTTTGCATAGGCGAATCTGTACGGCTTGCGAGTGTTTCATTAAGCGCTTCAAGAAGCTCTTTGTTGGCTTCTAGCATACCCACTTGTTCTTGATTCATCTTTACATGTAAGGATATGGTGTTGTCATTGAACTGTTGGAGTTGGGTTAGGATGTTTTCATGGATAAGCCCAAGGTCTCGTTGTTTTTCTTGTGACCTTGCAAGAGCGTCCATACCGTCTTTGATGTGCTCCGCTCCTCTTTTCACCGCTTCAGCTTCAAGGGTAAGCATTTGGTCAACAAGGCTAAATTTGGACTCTATGCTGTGACTTAGGCGTTCAAAAAAGTCATTGGTGCTTAGGCGTTCAAACATCTTTCCAATCTTTTCAAAATTGTGCAGATTTTCTCTCATATAAGCGTGTTCTATTTCTTCTTTTGTCCAAAAAAGTGAAGCACTCTCTTCTTTGATTAGCTCAATGTCTCTATCAAAACAGCTCAACCCTCTTTTTTCAAAGAAAATCCACCAAAGAGAGAGCAAAATACCATAAATTGAGACATAAAATGCCGTACCTACACCACTGAGAAGAAGTGAGATTTCATGCTCCAGCGCTCCTGCTGTTTGTGAAGAAAAATTGGGCAAGGTTAAAGCGATAGAGATAAATGTACCTAAAATTCCCATCGTTGGGAAGAGGCTAGCACCTATGGAAGCATAATTGTCATTGCGAATGCGTTTGCTATAATCATCCATGAAGTTATCAAAAGAAGCGTTAGACTTAACTTCCTCCCCAATACGCATCAAGTTTTTACTAATGTACTCATGTAGTTCAACTCTAAATTCGTTCGTATAGCGCCTAAAGTAGCACGCGCCAAACTCTCCATTGTGCTTTGCAAAGATAAGGGCAACAAGATAAATTAAACCAATCAAAACAATACTATGAATGCCTACATGAAAATGAAGTACGCCCACATAGCCTAATATAAAATAGAGATAAGCCAAGGAGGGGAGTAAAATAATTTTCAAATAGACAAAAGAGCAGTTCTTCTTTTTAGTCTCCAAACCAGCGAGATTTGCGAGTGTTTCGTTCATGTCTTCTTGCATAGGAAGCCTTTATATTCTATTTAAGAGATTATAACGCACCATTGTATACAGAAGTTAAATCAAAAACTAAATTGCCTACAATTTTTGCATTAAAAATCCTTTTCAAGCGTAAAAACGAGTGCTTGGGAATTGTTCATCATACGGGGCACAACTTCTTCAAAAGCACTGGCAACTGTTACTTTTTTTTCTTGTATATTTTTTGCCAATTGTTCGAAGCCTTGGCTATAAATGTTAAATACTTCTTTAAATGATTTAATGCGTTTTAAACTCTCTTTATTGTCGACTAGCAACTCAATTTTGTTGGCATGTTGTTTGATTTCTTCTTTCAGTTCATTGGCACGGATGAGAAAAAATTGGTTGTTGTTGAGTATGTAAGACGCAACGGCTAGTTTGTATTCTAGTGAAGTGTGCAAAAGATGTGCAGCGCTGTTACCGCTCATTGGGTCGTTGTCTGTAAAAGATTGAAACAAGATGCGATTTGGGTGCTCTTCTAATACGGCATTGTAAGGGTTGAAAACCGTGCTTTCGATTTTTTGATTTTCTTCTTCTAGGGCAATGATATTTTTAAATAAGGTATCAAAGGCTTTAATGTCCGTGCGTAATTCCTTGATATTTGAAGATACAGAAGTATGTTTTTCCAATGCTTCTAAAAGTGATAAAAATCGTTTAGTATCTTGCTCAAAATCA
>JAQWCT010000228.1 GCA_028705785.1 Sulfurospirillaceae bacterium
TATAATCAATAGTGAAATCCAATTCTTCGATTAGCCTAGGATATTGGTTTGGTACAGCTGCCCATTTTTCCCTAAGACCTTGTAACATTCGTAGAGAGTGTGGAAAGTATCGTTCGTAAAATCGAAGTTCATATAGTACGGCTGTTTGTCGGTCAATATACAACGCCCCATTCTCTGTTGGAGGTTCGACTAATTCTTTGACAAGCTTATGATATGCTTCAAATTCTTTCCAAAAATGACTTGCTTTTCGTTCCGCCTGAAATTTATAAGCACTAAAAATGAAAACGACTGTTGCACCAAATGCGGAAAGTTGTGTTCCATATAATTTGAAAATTTCTAGTAAAGTTTCCATATTCCGCCTATTTTATAAATGCTTTTGAGGATGTCATTAAGATATAAAATATAATTGCGTTTCATACCGCAATCACTTCTTTAAGAATGCTTTGTGAGAGTTCAGCACGGAGTTTTCGCTTAGGCACCAAATCAACATTTTTACCTAGCTCGTTTTTAAGTTTTTCTTCGAGTTCGATAAATGTTAATAAATCAGGTGTTTGCGAAAAATCAATAAGTACATCTACATCACTTTTTTCAGTCGCTTCATCTCGTGCCATTGAACCAAAAAGAGCAAGTGATATGATGTGATAGTTTGGTGCAAGTTGAGCTTTTAAAGCAGATAATTTTTGTAAAATTAGCTCTTTCTCGCTCATCTTTTCTTCCCCTAAATTTTTAACTTCATTGTACCAAAAAAGTCTATTACTTAGATAATATTAGCTTTACATGTAAAGCTCATTATACTTCATCCCAAGTAATAAGAGCTAAAAAATCTTTTTTGAGTTTTATAGTAAAATCGAAACAGTTTCCATCTTTTATTTTTTAGGCAGTAAAAAGTTTTCGCCACTTACTATACTTTTACCTGTTTAGTTTTCTAATTCAAGGCGTGCTTTTTTGCGATACCACCACCTTTTTTCCAGCTTTAGCTCTTAATTTCAACTGGTGACAGTTTGTCACCGTTTCATTGCCTTCAGCTTTTAGCCTTTGCTTGAGTTTATTCCAATATTTTCTACCATCTAAACTTTCAGTCAATATTGACACCACATCTACCACACTAAAAAACCATTTTTCACTCTCTTCATCATAGTGACTGCGGATTTTTTTGTCTTCAAAAAATTTGATATTGCTCATTTTTTCGCCTTCGATATTCTTTACATGTAGCGTAACACATTAGCACAAAACGGCTTTAAAATATTTCATTTTGCAATACTTTATTTACATTCTACGACGGTGATAAGTGGGTTACATGTAAAGCTATTCGTCCTTAAATACAAACCCTTGAGCCACTAAGACTTTGCCTGTTTTTCGGTAGTAAATACTCGAATATGCGTTTGAGGTGATTTCAGCATAAGTGGGCATTGAGCCACTTCCTGTTGCGTCTCTAAAGGCTTTGAAGGTTTTATCATACGCTAAGACGCCTTGTTTTACTTTTTCGGTGTCGTAATTATCTTCCATCGCAAAACTCTCTAGTGGAACGCGTGGTTTGAGTGGGGCATTTTTGGCAGATTCTGTGGGAACGCCGATGGTGCAACCTACTGCTAGGAAGGTTTTTGGTGGAAGATTGAACAGTTTTACCATCGTATCGGAACTTTCACGCACTGCGCCGATACATGTTGTGCCGTAGCCCAACGCTTCCGCGGCTACTTGAAGCTGAATAAGCATGATACCCGCATCCACAGCACCCACCATAATGCCCTCTGCACTTTGCTCGATGACATGTTTTTTCCCCATGCTCTCAGTGATGGCGTTCGTGCGGTTAAAGTCGATGACGATGCCCACAAAAACATCTGCTGTTGCGATATGTGTTTGATTATTGCACAACTTTGAAATCTCTGTGAGTTTATCTTTGTCTCTCGTATAAACAAGGCTGATTTGTTGAGCGTTGATGGAAGTTGGTGCCCGTTGCGCTGTTTTAAAGATAAGTTCCAAGTTTTCATCACTGATAACTTCGCCAGTGAATTGACGGATGGATTTTCGATTTTGGAGTTGTTTGATGGTTGGATTTTCCATGAGTTTTCCTATAAGATTTTTGTTAATTTTTGGAGTGATAAACGCTCAACCTTGTCACCCATAAATGCTTTGTAAGCAGTAAAATGTGCTTTTTCCATATGTTCAGCCAAAAGCGCTTCGCTCTCCCATGTCTCGACAAAAACATAGGTATTTTCGCTCTCATTGTCTTTGTGAACATCGTATTGCAAACAGCCCTTATCTTCTTGGTGGGTTGCCTTATGCAAAGCCGTTAAAGCTTCCAACACTCCCTCATTGTTTCCATCTTTTACGACTAATGTTGCGATTAAAACGACTTTTTTCATAGGCTTCCTTTTGTTTGAATTCTAAGTGAAGTATAAGAACTATGTACTTAAAATACTCTTACGATACTTTTTGAATGTAATAATGAAACTCAGCTTAACTTTTAACTTCCACGCTTTTCTTTTTGCCACACTTTCCCCATCTTTGTGTATAATTTCCCCTTTTATTTAAAGATTGAGGAATATAAATGCTTCATGGAATGTTAACCCTTCTCCTCTTCCAATTTGTAGGAGAATGTTGTGTAAAATTATTTGTATTAAAGATACCAGGGCCCATCATTGGGATGGTGTTGTTGTTACTTTTTTTATTGCTTCGTAAAAGTAGTTTTTCAGCACTTGATGTGACGGTTTCTTGGTTGTTGCGCTATTTGCCACTTTTTATCATACCTGCGGCATCGGGCATTATCACGCAGATTGACACGATTTCTAATGAAGCATTTGCAATTCTTTCGTCACTCCTTATTGGGACATTTTTGGCCTTGGCATTTAGTGCGAAGCTCATCGATGTTTTGATATCGCGTAAGGAAAAAACCCATGAATCTTGATGCGCTTATCGCTTATGTGACCACAACGCCTTTGGTCTGGCTTATCATCACGATTAGTGCTTATAAAATTGGTATTTTGGTGTATGAAAAGAGCGGTAAAAATGCTCTTTTACAACCTATCGTTATCGCTTATATGATAATGTTACCTATCTTGATACTTGCAAATATCCCGTATAAACAGTATTTTGAATCAGTGAGCATCATTCACTTTCTTTTAGGGCCTGCGACGGTTGCTTTGGCATTACCTTTGTATAAAAATCTTAAGCTTATTCGCTCCTACTTTATGCCTATCGTGGTGACTCTTTTTCTAGGTGGTACATTTACGATACTCAGCGCACTTGGGATTTTACGGCTATTTGATGCTTCAACAACGACGATGCTATCTATGACCACTAAGTCTGTCACTGCGCCTATTACCATCATTACGGCTCAAGACATTGGCGCTATTCCATCCCTTGCTATGGGCTTTGTGGTCATTACGGGGCTTTTGGGTGCATTATTTGGAAGTTTTATTTTTAAGATTTTACGCATCAAACATGACGCGGCAAAAGGGTTTGCCTTGGGACTTATCTCTCATGCTATTGGCATTGCTAGAGCCGTTGAGATAAGCGACAAAGCGGCAGCATTTGCAGCACTTGCGATGGGTTTAGTGGGCGTGGTCATTGCTGTTTTATTGCCTATTGTTATTGGATTTTTGTAAAATATCTATAATTTGATTTTTTATCAAATTATGCTAGACTTTTCCCCGTGATTATAACAGAGGTAATCAGGTTGGGGACATAGTGATAAAAATATCAAATTTAAAAAAATCTTATAATACTGTTGAAGTTCTAAAAGATATTAATTTAGAAATAAACACAGGTGAAATATATGGCCTCGTTGGTGCAAGCGGAGCTGGAAAATCAACACTTCTTAGATGTATAAATGGTCTAGTCAGCTATGATGAGGGCAGTTTGACCGTTGATGGTATCGAAATTTCAAA
>JAQWCT010000229.1 GCA_028705785.1 Sulfurospirillaceae bacterium
CTGTTGGCACAACAGTGACAAGGACAATAGAATATTTTGTGAGAGAACGCAAAGCTTTTGGAGAGTGCAATCTCTTTTTACATCCCCAAAATAAACCTCGCCGCGTAACGCATCTTTTGACAAACTTTCACTTGCCTAAATCAACGCTCATTATGTTGGTAGCTTCATTTGTAGGAATTGAAAAAACGCTGGAATTATACGAAGAAGCCGTAAAAGAAAAATATCGATTTTTCTCTTACGGGGATGCGATGTTAATTATATAGTCAAATCTAGAAGTGAACCTATCATTTTATCTTGTGCTTTTATCGCTTGAGCATTGACATCTACACTTTTTTCAATAACTATTTGGTCAGTTAGTTCTTTGGCTAAATCCGTTGGGTTGGCTGTTTTAGTGCTATTGGCCACTACGGCATTGCCACTATTACTCATCGTTGTACGAGTTGCACTATAATCTTGCGTATTAAGATTGGCTACATTATTGGCGCTATTATTCATCCAGTTGGACATAGACGAGATGGAGTTTGCATTGATTTGCATAAACTCTCCTTTAAATCAATATCTTTGGAGAACTATACTCTTTCTCGCTTGAAAATATACTAAAAATCGCTATCTACTTTTTTGAATGCTTTTGAGTATTGTATTAAGTTGTGCAATAAGTCCATCATCTGTATCTTTGTGAAAAGCAAAATACAAATCAGCCTCTTTTAAAATATAAACTGTTTCATAATCAGAGGGGTTAAAACCTGCATCTTTAAGCATAAAATAAAGTCCTTCAACACCAAATGCCACCATATCTATCCTCCCCTCAGCAAGCTTTTTAAGTTGTGCTTGAGGATTTGAAAATCGCTCCAAATCACTTATTTTTAGACCTAAATTGAGTAACATCATTTCTGCTGCCGTATCGTGCATAACTCCAATGGTATAATTGTTGAAAGATTCTGTAGTTTTAATACTTATGTGACTACTTTTTTTCGCAACCAAGCCCACGGCTAATTTGTCAATAGGTCCAACCCATTTAAAAATATTTTCTCGTTCTGGAGTCCTTGCTACACTATAAATAAGTGTATTTTTAGTGTTTTGGGCTTCATGATAGCCCCTAGACCAAGCAGTTAAATTGATATTGTTTTGATAAATAGTATGACCTGTTTTTTCAAATAACTCCTTCAACAATTCTGTTGAACGACCCAGCACTTTACCATCTTCCATATAATTATAAGGAGGAAGCTGTTCAGTATAAACTTTAAACACTATTGCTTGCAACAATGAACATAATAATCCTAAAAAAAGAAAAAATTTCATTCTTCCCTCTTAAGCTTTTGCATTGATTTCCAAGTGTCAATAAACATATCAAAATTTTCTAATAATATAGAGGCTATTTGAGGGTCAAACTGGGTACCACTCATTTTTTCAAAGTACTCTTTTACGCGTTGTCCCTCCCAAGGATCTTTATATACACGCCTATCCAAAAGAGAATCAAAAACATCTGCAACAGAACAAATTCTACCAACGAGTGAAATATTTTCTCCTACTTTACCCATTGGATACCCAGTACCATCCCATCTTTCATGATGCTCTAAAGCAATTTTTGCAGCAAGTTGCATAGACTCAAACTCAGAATCCACCAACATGTCATAACCTAATTGTGAGTGAGTTTCCATGATTTTCCACTCATTTGATGTGAGTTTTTCTGGCTTATTTAAAATGGTATCAGGAATTCCAACTTTTCCAATATCATGTAAAACTGACGCTATTTTGATCTTTTCACATTCAGATTCATTTTTGCCTAAAAATTTGCAAATCAAATAACAAAATTCAGAAACCCTTCGTAAATGTTGTCCTGTTTCTTTGGATTTTAACTCTGCGATAGACGCTGATATAAAAGTGATTTCATGGTTGAGTTTTCGAATTTCTTCGACACTTTGGTCGACTTGTTGTTGTAAATTGGATTGAAGTTTATATAAATCAATATGTGTTTTGACTCTTGCTTTAAGAACTGAAGCATTAAAAGGCTTAGCGATGTAGTCAACTGCTCCCATCTTAAAACCAATTTCTTCAAAGTCACTTCCATCATTTGCCGTTAAAAAAATAACAGGTATCTCTTTCACTTTATTGATAAGTTTGAGTCTTCGACAGACTTCATAACCTGTCATAAGGGGCATATTAATATCGAGTAAAATGAGGTCTGGCAAAATCATCTCCGCAAGTTGCAAACCTTTTTTCCCATCTCTTGCGGCGAATACTTCATATTCTAATAGCAGTGATGTCAACATCGATATATACTCAGGCGTATCATCAATTACTAAGATTTTAGACATTTTTAAACTCCTGTTCCAAAGACTTCAAAGCGATTAAAGCAGTTTCAAAATCAAACATACTGCAAGACAAGACAACTGACTTAAATTCTGAATGATTGGCGATATGGCTAAATAACGCTAGCTTATCCAATGCCAGATTAACTCTTGAAACATTAGACGATTCTAATGAAAGCTCTAAATCACTCAAAAGCTTTACAATTTCTTCTTTGTTTTCGTCATTAAATTGTATCCTCGCCAAAACGGGTTCTATTTTTTCATACACCGGCATAAGCAGGGTAAAAAGTTCTTTTTGCTCACTCAAAAGAGGTGTAAGATCAAGCCCTTCTAAACTGCTTTTTTCTTTCAACAAAGCTTCAACTTTAGCAGACTCTTGACCTAATGCAAAAGCGCCAACTGTACCACATAACCCTTTGAGTGTATGCACATAGTCAATCAAAGTCGTACGACTGCGTTCTTGCAATAAATTTTTAATCACATGAGGCAATACAAGATAGTGCTCATAAAAACCACAAAAAGTTTTTTCCCATAATGCTTCATTACCGCCTAATTTCCGTACCGCTTCATTCTTATCAAAACGCAAAACTCTCTTTTGACTATCATTTTTTTTCGTAGAAGTGATGCTTACATGTAAAGCTTCTAACAAAGTTCCATAAAAGTCCTCAACTTCAAAAGGCTTTCCTATATGAAAATTCATCCCTGCTTGCATACATTTTTCGATGTCTTGTGCCATCACATTGGCTGTCATAGCAACAATAGGTGTTACAATTTTAAGCTGCTTTCGGATAATGCGTGTTGCTTCATATCCATCCATCAAAGGCATTTGAATATCCATTAAAATGAGGTCAAATGATTCATTACTCGCTTTATCCACTGCCTCAAGACCATTTTTAGCTACGGTTATTTTTGCATGGGTATCTTTAAGAAGATAAGTAGCCACTTCTAAATTAATATCATTATCTTCAACCACTAAAATTTTCTTTTGTGATAAATCAATCAAAGAGGGGTCAAAAAGGGATTGATTATTAGATACCTCGCAAAGAGAAGTTATCTCATCATACAGCATCGAAGGGTTAATAGGCTTGTGCAACAAGGCCTTGATACCAATGCCAAAAAGCGTACTTTTAAGCTGGGTCTCATCACTTTTTGAAATCATCAATACGAAAGGCATTTTTTCAGGAGAAACATGCGCCCTTAAATTTTCATACAATTCTATACCATCTTGATTTGAGAGTTCTTTATCAATAATAAGAAGATTGTAAGGCTTAGGAAAAGAATCTATCTCCACTAAAATATCATCACGACTTGTCTTACATGTAGCAAAAAAACCAAAAGAGCGAATAAAATTATCGAGTGTCTCACTTTGTGACACATCATCTGAAATAACTAAAAGGTTCAAAGGCTCAAAATTATTAATGGTGTCTTCTTTATGAATATCTAAACCTTGAACAACCTGTAAAGAGATTTTTAAACTAAATGAACTACCCTTACCCTCTTCACTTTCTATGCCAATATCTCCTTGCATCATACTTGCTAATTGCGTACAAATATAAAGCCCAAGACCAGT
>JAQWCT010000230.1 GCA_028705785.1 Sulfurospirillaceae bacterium
ACCTGCCAATACAAGATGTAGCACCCTTGGCTAACAAAAAAGATGGATGGCTCAAAATCTTTAATGCGATGAATATATAGCTATTCTTTGGGCTTTTTTAATTCTTGCCAAACGACTCACTTTTTTCGAAGGTAAATTTTTGAAAAAAGCTTTGGCTTTTATCTTTGCTTCACTTCTCATACAATTTTATTTAGGACTCAATCTTTATAAAGTTTATGCATTTTCAACCTATGGCGCTAAAAAAGGTGAGCATATACACATCAAAGCAGCGCCTAAAGCTGTGGAGGAATGTCATTAATGATGAGCTTTGTATTTTTACAAGATGTTGTTGATTATGGCGTTATAGGATTGCTGGGTTTGATGAGTTTTTTAACGCTTTTTTTTTGGGTGGAGCGGTTACTTTTTTACCGCTCTTTAGATATAAGTCGCTATGCACATAAAGAAGAGTTAGAAATGGAACTTACTAATCATGTTCATATCCTCTCTACCTTTGGTTCAAACGCACCCTACATTGGACTTTTGGGAACTGTTTTTGGCATTATTTTGACTTTTTATACGATGGGGCAAAGTGGAGAGATGGATGTGAAACATATTATGTCTTCACTCTCTTTAGCGCTTAAAGCGACGGCGATGGGGCTTATAGTAGCCATCCCTGCTATCTTTTTATACAATCATTTGGTCCGAAAAATCGAAAAAATCCTTGTCAAATGGGAGCTTTTAAATAAGGCAACGATAGATGCAGCTTAAACGATTTGATACGATTAATGTTGTGCCTTTTATCGACATTATGCTTGTTTTATTGGTCATCGTTTTAACCACAGCGACTTTTGTATCTTTAGGGATGATTCCTGTTGATTTGGGTGAAGCAAAGGCTTCTAATCCTATGAATGTCAAGAAAGATTTGGTTATCACCATCACTAAAGAGGGAGCGTTTTTTTTCAATGACAAGGCCGTTGAAAATACTTTTGTAGAAAAAGAGCTTTTAAGTTACGATACGCAAAGCCCTGTGTTTATCAACTGCGATAAACAGGCTTCTTTTGAACCCTTTGTGACACTTCTTAACCTTTTAAAACAACATCACTATAGTCATCTTGAAGTCATTACCAAACGATGAATAGATATCTTGGCTCACTGGGCATAACACTTTTCTTTTATGGTTTATGTGGGGGTATTTGGATGTTTTGTAATGCCTCTTCTGTTGAAAAGAAGCTTGTTGTGATACAAGAGAGTGTTCCCATTCAGGTTTCAAAGGAGTCTATCCCAGAAGAACCACAAATCACTCCATCCTCTACCCCACCGCCTATAAAAGAGATACCGCTTGTCAAAGAGCCAAAACCAAAAGTTAAAGCCTCACCGCACAAAACTTTGCCATCTCCTCTTGCAGAAACTATACAAAAAGAAGAAAATGTCTCTTTTGTTTCGCCGCCAAAAGAAGAAGTTGCTAGCCCAAAACAGACAGATAGCCAAGCCTTACATGTAAAGCAAAAATCCTATCTACAACAGTTACGAGAGCGCATTAACGAACATAAAGCGTATCCAAAAATGGCGCAAAAAAGAAATATAGAAGGTAATGTGATGGTAGAATTTACCATTTCCACAAAGGGTGAATTACTCTCTTATGCGATTATTGAGGGACAAACACTCTTTGTTAAATCAGCCGAAGAGGCTATTGTCAAAAGCTTTCCTTTCACTATGGAAGAAGAACTTTTCACACAAAATCAAACTATCAAAATTGAAATTGTTTACGCTTTAAAGTAAAAAAAGAAGAGCCCCAAAGTGAGGCTCTAAAAGGTTATCCTACGAAAGTTTGACCTGCGTAGAGAATGTAGAGTCGTAAAAAGATAACACCGATAAGAACTACCCATGCATTGAGCAAGATATACCCTACACGGTATGCGTGATTTTTAAGTGCAGTAACGGCGATAAGAAGTGGTGTTGCAATACCTACACCAATGACGCCACCCCAGAAAACCCATGCCCAAATACCTGTTGTAAGAGCTTGAACTGCGACGATGGCTTTATCTCCACCTTGGAAGTACATGCCTACAAAAAGCGCAAACAAGAGTAACAACTCCATAGGAACAACTCTTAAGTCTAGCTCTAAAAGGTACTTTGCATTTTTCTCGTTAACTTCTGATTTGAAGAAAAGAAGTCCAAAGAGAATACATGCCGCCACCCCAGATGAAAGACCAGAAGCTAGGAATAAAATCGGTAACAATGGTGTGTTAAAGAGCGGATAACTATACATCGCTGAGAGTAAAAATCCTGTATAGATACCGATGATAACGGCGAACAAAAAGAGGGTTCTCTCTAGCCAAACAGGGCTATCACCGATGCTATCAACGATGCCTCTAAAAGGTTTAAGTAGACCCGAGAATGGACCTGTTTCAAACAACCATGGTTTAAATTTAATGGCTGCATAGATAAATGCGAGAGGTGTATAAATAAACAAAGCGAGAACACCTAGCGTCATGACTGAGCCAAAGTTATAATGAATTAATAATTTCCAAAAATGAAGCGGTCTTGTAAGGTCAAAAATAAGTAAGAAAAGACCTAAACAAATCGTCACAGGCGCTAAGAGAGCTCCTGCTTTGATAAGACCATCCCACGGAGGCTTGCCATTTCCCTCAATCCATTTAACGATCAAAGAAGTCATTGCAGCTCCAGCGGAGAGACCTGCTAAAAAGAGATAGACCGCAATCGGCCAATGCCATACAACTGTTGAGTATTGCTCCATTGAGCCCCATAACTGATTCATGAGTTGATTCCTCCCTTTTTATTAGGTACGATAAATATTTTAGGATTTGTTCCTAACGATTCTTTTTGACGATAGGTTACACGCGTGGAAAGTGCTTGATTGATCTTACTTTTTGGATCGTTAAGATCACCAAAGATGAGCGCATCTGTTGGACAAACTGTGACACAAGCAGGCTCTTCACCTCTACCCAGTCGTGATTCGTGACAGAAAGTACATTTGTCAGGTGCTTTGGTCACTGGGTGAACATATCGTGCTTGATAAGGACAGGCCGCTACACAGTAAAGACAACCCACACACAAATCCACATCGATAAGCACAATGCCATCAACATTTTTATACGAAGCCTTTGTTGGGCATACACTGACACACGGTGTATTTTCACATTGAACACACGATTGTCTGTGGTATTCATAGCCAAGTGTTCCATTAGGGTACTCTTCTGGTTTTACCCAAACTTGTAAACGGTACACAGATTCTGGTATTTGATTTTCCGATCTACACGCAACATTGCACGCTTGACAGCCGATGCACAGATTATTATCGTGGATCATTCCATATTTTTTTGCCATTGTTTTCCCCTTACGCTTTTTTGACTTTGACGCCAACTACATGCAGGTTCATACCTGAGTTTGGCGAGACCAAAGGTGAATAAAGTGCATTGCTGTTAACACCTTTGCCATAAGCTCTCTTAAGCTCTTTGCTGATGTGACCAAATCCGAAGTACGCAAAGAGCGTGTCTTCTCTCACCCCTTTGGTGACAAGTGCTTTGCCTTTTTGGGTTGAGTATGTGTTGTAAACATCGATTTTATCACCATTTTTGATGCCAAGGCGTTCTGCTGTTTTTGGGTGAATCCACACAGCTGCATCATCTAAAAGGTTATTCAGCCATGCGTTGTTACCGTTGTGGCTGTTTGAGCGAACCGCTGATTTACCATTGATAAGATAAAGCTCATCGGATTCTTTGTATTTGTAAGGTGCATAGCTTAGTCCTCCTTTTTGGGAGACCTCTTCAAGCTTTTTACTAAAGAGTTGAATTTTCTGTGGAAAATCAATCGTTCCTTCAGCATTGACTTTGCTCGCCGCACTTGGGAATTTTTTCACAAACTCA
>JAQWCT010000231.1 GCA_028705785.1 Sulfurospirillaceae bacterium
TTTACCTCCGCAACAAAGAGGTATAGGGTTTGTCTTTCAAGACTATGCACTTTTCCCCAATATGAGTGTGCTGGACAATCTTTTATTTGTAAGAAACGATAAAAAATTAGCCATGAGTTTGTTGGAAATGACAGAGATGTCAGAGCTTCATGCAAGGGTGCCTCTGAGTCTCTCAGGTGGGCAAAAACAACGGGTTAGTTTGTGCCGAGCGATGATGAATCGTCCTAAACTTTTGTTGATGGATGAGCCTTTATCGGCACTTGATCCTTCCATGCGTACTAAACTCCAACATGAGATTTTAACTTTGCATAAAGAGTTTGAAACCACGACGATTATGGTGAGTCATGACCCTAGTGAGATTTATCGTCTGAGCAACCGTGTGATTGTTCTTTCTCAAGGCAAAGTCATTCAAGATGGTGATGCCAAAGGCGTATTGCTTCGCACGCAAGGAAGTCAAAAGTTTGCATTTGAGGGCGAGCTTTTGGATATTGTTAAAGTCGATGTGATTTATATCGCCATTGTCTCCATCGGTCAGCAAATCGTCGAAGTTGTTCTCGATGAGAGCGAAGCAAAAGCCTTACATGTAGGCTCTTTGGTCAGCGTGAGTACCAAAGCATTTTCACCTATTATTCAAAGTTTAAAAAGGTAAAACATGAAAAAAATAGTCATTGGCGTTTTAGCGCTTTTTATGGGCACATTTTTGTGTGCTGATAGTTTAAAAATAGCGGTGGGTGCAGGGTATAAAAAACCAGTACTTGAGGTTTTAAAAGCCTATGAAGCAACGCATCCCAAAGTAGATGCGATGTATGGCAATATGTCACAGATTTTTGCCTATGCCAAGCAAGAAGAAGTGGCATTAGTCATCGGCGATAAGAAATTTTTGGAAGCTCAAAAAGAAATTAGATTTGTAAGCTATCAAGACATTGGATTGGGTCGTGCAGTTATCGTTTATGCTAAAGGTATGCGGTTAGACGATGTTTTGGACATCTCCAAAGAGAGTATTCAAAAGATAGCTATGCCAGAGCCTAAAAAGGCGATTTATGGTGATGCCGCAATGGAGTTTTTGAACAATACCAAACTGTACGATAAAGTCAAAGAAAAACTTATCGTTGTTGCAACTGTACCGCAAGTAGCTACCTATGTGATAACACACGAAGTCGATATGGGTATCCTCAATCTCACAGCAGCTCTTGATGCAGGGGATAAAATCGGTGGATTTGTGGAAATTCCTTCCCATTTATACACCAAAATAGAGATTACCGCAGGCAGTCTTGATGCGTGTTCTAAAGAGAAAGCATGTGGAGAATTTTTAACATTCCTCTCTTCTCCTAAAGCCAAAGAGATATTTACCAAATATGGACTTTAGTCTTATCGTCCATCCGCTCTTCTTAAGTTTCAAGACGGTGGGATTTTCCTTAGTGCTTTTTGTCATTTTAGGAATCCCCCTCTCTTATCTTCTCTCCAAAGAGTCATTACCTCATAAATGGCTGTGGGAGACGCTGATAACCATTCCTCTTATCTTTCCTCCCATTGCGATAGGTTTTTTACTCTTGCTTCTTTTGGGTAAAAAAGGCTGGATAGGGTCTTACTTTTATACTTTCGATATTCGTTTTATTTTCGAGTTTAAAGGGCTTGTAATAGCGGGTTTTATCGCAGGGCTTCCGCTCATGGTCAAGCCTTTGCAATCGGCTATTGAAGCATTCCCCAAAGCCATTATAGAAGCGGCATATACCAGTGGTAAAAGCAAATTACAAACTTTTATATGGGTGATTTTGCCTTGTATCAAATCCAGTGTCATTGCGACCTTGTTGATTGCGAGTGCTAGGGCTTTGGGTGAAGTGGGGATAACGCTGATGTTGGGTGGCAATATCATTGGAAAAACAGATACAATTTCTTTGGCAATTTACAATGCTGTCTTTGATGGCGACTATGATCTGGCTTTGGTGTTGTGTAGCGTGTTAATTTTTATCTCTATCATTGTGTTTGTTGGGTTACATTATTTTCAAAAAAAAGCAAAATTCGTATAAGGTTTTTCCCATGATGGATATGATTCGTGAAGATGTAGGTTTGATAGATATGACAACGGTTGGGCTAGACATTGGCTCAAAAAAGGCTAAGATTTCTTTTGCAACTAAAGAGCCTATTGTTGTGTGTGGAGTAGAGTTTGTTGATGAAATGTGTCGAAAATTAGGACTTGAAACACAATGTTTCAAAGCGTGTGGCGATAGGCTTGAAGCTGGAGAGGTTATTTTAGAAGCGTATGGTAGAGCTGACTCTGCACACAAAGCGTGGAAAGTCTGCCAAAATATCTTGGAATTTTTAAGTGGTATTGCGAGTAAAACAGACCGTATGCTCTCCCTTGCACGCGCAGTTAATCCTAAAATTGAGCTTTTAACCACGAGGAAGATTTTTCCACGAACTAAAGAGTTAGCCCTCAAAGCTGTTTATGCAGGAGGTGGAGCGCACCATCGTTTGGGCTTGTATGACTCTGTTTTAGTCTTTGCACAACACCGTGCTTTTTTTGAAAGTGATGAAGCTTTTGAGGTGCAGTTTCAAAAAATGCGACAAAAGTATTTGGAAAAAAAGATAGTCGTTGAAGTCTCTAGCGTCGATGAAGCACGCTATTTTGCACAACTCGGGACAGATATTTTACAGTGTGAAAAGATGAGCTTTGAAGAGTTGAAACGATGTGTGGAGCTTAAAAAAGAGTTTCCCTCATTACTACTTTCTGCAACAGGAGGTATTGGTGAGCACAATATCGTTGCCTATGCGCAAACGGGGGTTGATTTTATCGTGACTTCTTCACCGTATCACGCAAAACCTTCCGACATTAAAGTTAAAATAGAGCCTCAATGACACTCTAGCAGAGTTTTATTGGGGTTTTGGATGTAAGTCATGCCATTGTACATCGTAAACAGCGCGTAAATAATTACGGTGATACTCGCAAGTTTAATCATCAAATCTCGAAATCTACTTTGCGAAAATAGTCCCACAAACATCCCTAAACTAAGCAGTGAGGGGATGGTGCTTAGCCCAAAGACTGCCATTACTACCGCCCCCCAAAAGGCATCTCCCGTACTGGCTGCTGTGATAGCAAAGAAGTAGACGAAGCCACAAGGTAAAAGACCGTTGAGTACACCAAGTAAGAAAAAACTGGTGAGTGTTTGGCTAGAGAGTAATGACTTGAAAGCATTTTTATACCAACTTTTTTGCGAGACACTATGTTCTATGAGCGTTAAAAACTTTATTTTCCCACCCAAAGATAAGCCCGTAAGCACCATAAAAGCCCCTGCAATCATAAGCAAAATACCATTAGCCATATTGCTAAAAGTAGCAACGCCACCTAGAAAACCAAAGATAGCACCAAGGAGTGTATAGGTGCTGATGCGCCCAAATGAATAGAGAAGATGTGCGATGAAGGCTTTAGTTTTTGAGGTATTTTGTCCAATTTTAGTACTCGTATAAGCGACGACAATACCACCGCACATACCCACACAATGTCCAAAAGAGCCTAGAAAGGCAATAGTAATGATGGATAGTAGATTAATAGCTTCCATTATTTAACACCCAATTCTTTAGCCACAAAAGGGTTGGTCAAGTTTTCCCCTCGTTTCATTCTCAAGCTCATCTCATTAAAGTCGATAAAGCCATCTTGAAGATGCTCATACGCCCCAAATCCATAATTCATGGGGGTTTTATCATTCCTGCTATACCACGCTTTTTTACCATCTATCCACTGGTTGGTATCTTTTGCCCACACCCAAATGACGGCTTCGTTTTTAAAGGTTTTAGCATCTAGCCATTTTGCCATACCACCATGGTCATGAAAAAACCAAGTTTTCCCCTCTTTGTTGATG
>JAQWCT010000027.1 GCA_028705785.1 Sulfurospirillaceae bacterium
TTCTCAACCTCTTGCGTGAGCGTTTTGAGCGATGGTTCATCAAGGATTTTATCTTTATCAAAAATCTTGACATTGACATTTTTAATGGATTCGAGCGAAAAAGGACTCATCGCAAAAATGGGCATAAATGTGAGCGTACTGAGGATTAAAATCGTCAAAATTTTCATGATTTAACTTTCTTGATAATGCGTTCCAAAAGAGATAAAAACTCATCAGCGGGCTTATATCCTATGATTTCATCAAACTTTGTGCCCTCTTTTGGTGTGAGAAAAACGATAGTTGGAACAACCATAGGTGTTAATGTTTTGGGAAAATCATCGGTTTCTTTATCTAAAAATACAGGCACGAAATGGGTTTGTATCAGTTTTACGATAGACTCTTTTTTGAGGGTTTGATTTTCAAGTTTTTGGCACCATGGACATGAGGTTGTGACAAAAAGTATCATCATAGGTTTGTTGGCTTGTATCGCTTTAGCTTGGGCTTCCTTGTAGGAAGTTTCGTAGCCATAAGCTTTGGCAAATGTCTCATCTGCCCCAAATGCAAATGAACTTAAGATAATCGCTATTCCTATCCATTGTTTTAAAATCATTTTAATCCCCTCAATATCAAAGCACATAATACAAAAAAAGTGCTTATTTTTTATTACTTTAAAGCATCAATTTTTTGGTATGACTTGGATATAATAAATAATAGACTTAATAGGAATGATAGGGATGGTATGGAAGAGCATTTTGGTGATATTGAAAAGAAGATTGATAAACTGATCAAAGAGTTTGATATTTCAAAGCATAGAGTGCATGAATCTTTGCATTATTTTGAAGAAGATGACATAGGCGAAATTGTTTCTTTGTTGCATGGATGTAAAATACCTAAAAAATATACATCGTATAAAGCTATCTTGATTGAAAAATTTTCCAAAAAGTTAGGAATGGCAGGGAATGACCTTCTTATTTTTACAGATGGAGCTATATATGCTAAACAATTTTTTCAGGTGGACACAGCGGGTACAGCAGCGGAGCGAAGAGCGTGTGGACTTTCTCCTGAAACTTTAGAAGCTCACAAACAGAAATTCTTTCCAAAGGATTCTCACCGAGAAAAAATTTTAGCATTTATGCCTTATATTGCTGGCGAAAACCTTTCTTTTAGAAATGTCAATCCTTTAGAATTTAAAAAAATATTTATCCCTGTTTTCGTCAATTTAGTGGATATTGTCGTGATGGGTGAGAGTGATTTGGATGATCTACAAAGTATTAGGGGTTTGAGTTATTACTTATTGCGAGAAGTGTTTGATGATTTGATGCTTTTTATCGCTTCGGACATTTTGTTTCATTTTTCAAATCAAGATAAAAAAGCGATTGAGTTTTTGAGTTATTTTAGTATCAATGAAAGTATTGATGCCAAAGGCAATCGTTATAAACCCAATCCCATCCTAGATGAGAGCAATCACGCGTGGAATATGACCACGATTCGCTCTACCATGCTTCAACACAAACGCGCTAAACAGGCAGTTTATGATAAAAAGAACTCATTGATTGCGATTAAACAAAAATTTGAATCCCATAAAATGGACCAAAAAGAGCTTAGTAAGCAAATTTTGAGTGAACAAAGCAAACTTCAAGAGATAGAAACAAAAGTAAAACACATCCACCAAACGATAGATAAACTTCAAAATACGCAGACCGAAGAGGTAATGTTTACTGAAAATGGAGAAGAAAAAATCTTTGGGCGCAAAGTGTTGATTGGAAAAATGTTCAAAAAAGAAGACACCCTTTTGAGCCAAAAAAATGCTATTTTAAAAGCGCTCAAAGAGATGGAACTTTCTATTTCCAATAAGCAAAAAGAAGTCTATGTTTGGGAAAAAAAGTATGCCGAGGGCAAAGAAATTCTTGCCAATATCGAAGCCGTTGGTCACCCTATGGATAAGCAGTATGAGCGCATTCAAAGGGCTTTAGCAAAGACTTTGGCAACAAGATAAATTTCTATAGCTTCGAATCCAACCATGTCTTAATCATCTGGTGAGCGATACTTGAACTATAAGGCAGAGTTGGAAGTGTTTCTTTGGTAAACCACTGAGCATCTTCAATCTCTTCAGGCTGTAAAACGATGTCTCCACCTGCATACTCCGCAAAAAAACCAATCATAAAAGAGTGCGGAAAAGGCCATGTTTGCGTACCAAAATAGCGCAAATTAGTGATGTCAATGCCTACTTCTTCTTTGACCTCTCTTCTCGCACAAGCCTCCGCACTCTCTCCTGCTTCGACAAATCCTGCTAAAAGACTGTAGATAGTGGAAGAAAAATGAGGAGAACGAGCCAGTAAAATCTCTTCACCTCTAGTCACAAGTACGATACAAGCAGGAGAGAGGCGTGGAAAAGAAAAGTGTCCACAGGCTTTACATGTAAGCGCTGACATCTTGGAGGAAAATACTAAAGCATTGCCGCATCGTCCACAATAAACATTGTCTAAAAGCCAATGCACCAACTGTTTCGCACGAATTAAAGCCTCAATGATGTCTATGGGATAAGTGTTTAGCACACTTTTAAGATTGATTTTGACAAGGTCTTGCGGCAAAAGAGATGACTTGTCCCAAATATGCAACGAAAAAGTTTGCGCCTCTACTTTGCCGATGTCAAAACAGTGTAGTGGTTCGCCGAGTGTTTCAAAATGGGAAGAACAAGGAAGCGAATTATCCTCAGTGGTCAGTAACATATCCCCAACAAATCCAAGAATGGTTGCTTCTTTTTCTTTGGTAGAGGGTATAAAAAATGGTGTGAATCTCATCAATGTTTAGCTCAATTTTTGTTTGATTTTATCAAAAGTCTCTTCATCTATTTCACCTCGAGCAAAGCGCTTTCGTGCTATTTCGAGTGCTTCATCTTCTTTTTCGTGGCATTTACCATGACAAGATGAGTGTTTAGATGAGCGCATCATCATAAATACTATTAACAGTATGACAGGAAATAAAAACATAAAAGGCATAAAAAAACTGTGACCAACCCACTCATGCATATACATGGCGTACTCCTTAGAAGTTATAGATATAATTGTAGTGCATTTTTATCAACGAAGTGTTAACTTACGCTTACATGTAAGCAATAAATTGTAAAATGTAATTTTAAACAATAAAGGTGCGTACAATTTTGAAACATAAATTAAAAGCAAAAGCGATGCAAATCGCCAAAAATCCCAAAGTGAAACAAACATTTTTCTCGATGAAGCCTGAGAAAAGTTTTTGGGGTATCATCGGTGTTTTTTTCTTTTTTATTCTTCCTGAAATCGTTGCATTTTTTTGGAGCGCTGACATCACAAGCTATGCACAAGCACATTTGTTAGTCTCATCTTCTTTTGTTGAAGCAAAGAGCTATGAATTTCTAATCTCCATCTTCCAAGATGGTATGAGTTGGTTCAATCTTACTTTTGGTATGATTCTTTTGGTTTGGCTTTTCTTTTAATAACAAGGAAAAAAATATGCGTGCTATCGGTAACTTTTTATGGTTTATTTTAGGCGGTGTCTTTATGGGACTTTGCTGGTGGTTAGTGGGTGTATTGGCATTTATGACTATCGTTGGGATTCCGTGGGCAAGGGCGTGTTTTGTGATAGGGCAGTTTGCTTTTTTGCCTTTTGGCAAAGAGGCAATTAGCCGAAAAACACTTTTTAACAAAGAAGATATCGGCACAGGTCCATTTGGTTTTGTGGGTAATGTCATTTGGTTTCTTTTTGCAGGTATTTGGCTCGCTTTAGGTCATGTGGCTTCTGCTATTGCATGTTTTGTCACGATTATCGGCATTCCTTTTGCCATCCAACATCTTAAACTTGCCGCTATCTCTCTTGCTCCCATCGGCCTAACCATCGTTGATAAAGAAGTGGCTTCTGTGATGCGTCAAAAAGAGGCAGAGAGATTCATTCATAAAATGAGAGAGAATCACTAACTAGATGGAAGAACTATTTTTAACATGGATGAGAGAGTATGGCTATGGGATACTTTTTTTATGGAGTATCTTAGAAGGCGAGAGTGGCTTAGTGATGGCAGGTCTCTTTGCCCACACGGGCGATATGCAACTTTTTACCGCTATTGCAACAGCAGGACTCGGTGGTTTTGTTGGTGACCAAATCTACTTTTACATCGGAAGATTAAATAAAAGCTATGCCTATCGTATGTTGAAAAATCAAAGAAGAAAACTAGCCCTAGCGCGACTTTTGCTTCGAAAATACGGCTGGCCCATCATCTTTTTGCAACGCTATTTGTATGGAATGCGAACCATCATCCCTCTTTCCATCGGGCTCACCGGATACAGTGCCAAGATGTTCGCCCTTATCAATCTTATCTCAGCCCTTTGTTGGAGTAGTTTCATTATCTTGCCTGTGTGGTATTTTGGCAATGAGATACTAAGCCTCATCGCATGGGCAAAAGCCCACTGGTACTTTGCCTTGCCATTTATGGGTATGTTGTTTGGAGGTGTTTACTACTATTTTCATAAGATGGCGGCACAATCGTTGAAGTCTAAGAGAGGATAGAAGCTTTACATGTAAAGCAACATTACTTTAAAAGGATAGTTTATGGAGACCAATACACTTTCATCCAATACCCTAGAACAAGGGGCAACAGTTGTCATAACCCACCTCGTCAAAGAAGATGTACAAGCCTCATATGATGCGTGGTTAAATGAGATAGGCGCTCAATGCAAAGCATCAACTGGCTATCTTGACCGCCAAATTATTCACCCCATTTCTGGACTTACGACAACTTATACTATCGTTATTCGCTTCGATACGATTGAACATCTCCACAGCTGGATGAACTCGTCATCTCGCAAAGATTTAATCGAAAAAGTGCGCCCATTTTTGGTCAAAGATGATGACTTTTTTATCCGTAGCGGTTTGGATTTTTGGTTTACACCACAAGGGGCAAAAGCTAAAGTACCTATTCGTTGGAAGCAGTTTTTAGTCACATGGTCAGCGATTTTCCCTCTCGCCCTTTTGATGCCTTTGCTCATCATTCCACTACTTCGATTTTTACACATCCCTCAAAATCACTATACTGACACGCTTTTTGTGACATGCAGTATCGTCTTTTCAATGGTCTATATCGTCATGCCACGCTATACAAAAAGGATTCATCGTTGGTTGTTTCAATAGTTGTTTTTTCGGATTAGAGGCTTTACATGTAAAGAAAATCCCTTACATGTAAACCTCAATTTCTATTCTTCTTCTTTCTTCTGCACCATATAGTAAATCACAGGGATAATCAGCAAAGTTAAAACAGCCGAACTCACCACACCACCTATCATCGGGGCGGCGATGCGTTGCATGACTTCGCTTCCTACGCCATTTAAGTACATGATAGGTAAAAGTCCTCCAAGGATGGCGAAGACGGTCATAAGTTTTGGGCGAACGCGCATGACGGCACCTTCGAAGATGGCATTTTTGATGTTTTCTTTATTTCTAACCTTTACATGTAAGAGTGCTTCTTCGAGATAGATAATCATAACGATGGCAGTTTCTACGGCGATACCGATGAGTGCTAAGAAGCCGACGACTACAGCAATGGAAAGGTGGAAACCTAGATAATTAACATATAAAATGCCACCAACTGCGGCAAACGGTAAGGTCAAAAAGATAATGACGGCATTACGCATTGAGCCTAGCCCTAGGTAAATGAGGACAAAGGTGAGCAAAAGGGTAAGTGGCATGATGTAGGTGAGGCGCTCCATGGCACTTTCTAAGTATTCGCTTTCCCCTGCCCAGTCGATGTAAAATCCGATAGGGAGTTGCAGGTCGCTAAGGAGTTTATTTCCCTCTTCTTTGTAGGTTTTGGACGAGTATCCTTCTTTGAGCGTGATGTAGAGGAAGTTGACTTTTTTGCCCATTTCGGACTTTAATTCTGTCGCTCCCACATCATAACTCAGTGTTGCAAAGTTCTTGAGTGGTTGGAAACCATACATCGTTTTGATGGGTAGTTCGGCAAGCGCATTGATGTCTTTTCTATCACTCTCTTCAAGTCTCAGTGAGATAGGGTAACGCTCTATCCCTTTGAAAAAAGTACCGACTTTACCACCACCTATCGCCATGTCGATGAAGTTTAGTACTTCTTCTTTGGCTAGTCCATAAGTTGCCATCTCTTGGGCGTTGAGGTTGATGTTGAGAAAATACCCACTGTTGGCTTTGTCAGCAAAAACGGTTTTAGTCCCTGGGTGATTTTGTAAAATCTGCTCTATTTTGTTGGCATATTCTTCGAGTTCTTTGTCATTGTCGCCATAGAGTTTGATGCCAACAGGCGTTCTTATTCCTGTCATCAGCATATCGATACGCCCTCGGATGGGGTATGTCCATGAGTTCACAAGACCCGTGACTTGGAGTTTTTCTTCCATCTCATCCATCAAACTTTCATAGCTCACACCCTCTCGCCATTGCTCTTTGGGTTTAAACTGGATGATGGTTTCTATCATCGAAAGTGGGGCTGGGTCTGTGGCACTCTCAGCTCTTCCTGCTTTACCAAATACGGATTCAACTTCGGAGAAACTTTTGATGATTTGGTTGGTTTTATGCGTGTACTCTTTTGCCATATCCACGCTGATACCAAAGGGAGTGACTGGCATATACATAAAAGTTTGCTCATTAAGTGGCGGCATAAACTCCCATTTTTGTTGGGCGAAGATGTAGTAGCCAAAGCCGATTTGTGCTAGAAAAATCGCAATGGCAAAGTAGCGAAAACGGATACAAAACTTTAAAATCGGTTGATACAACCAAATGAAAAAGCGATTGATAGGATTTTTCTCTTCGCCGATAATGCCACCTTTGATGAAAAATAGCATCAAAATAGGCACAAGCGTGATAGATAAAACCGCTCCGATGAGCATCGCAAAGGTTTTGGTAAATGCCAAAGGTTTGAACAACGCACCTTCTTGACCGCTAAGGGCAAAGATAGGGAGGAAACTGACCACGATAAGGATAAGGGCAAAAAATATCGGACGACCTACTTGTTTGGATGAAGCGATGATGACTTCGATGCGCCTCGCTGGCGTTAAATTTTCTTCGTGTAAAAGCTTTTTATGGACATTTTCTATCATGACGATACACGCATCGACCATTGCACCGATAGCAATAGCTATACCGCCCAAACTCATGATGTTGGATTCAAGCCCAAAAAGTTTCATACATAAAAAAGTCAGCGCAATAGTCAGAGGAAGAACGATAATGACAACCAGTGCACTTCTAAAATGGAGCAAGAAAAGCATCACTACCGCTAAAACGACGATGCTCTCTTCGAACAAAGCGCGTTTGAGATTGTCGATAGCTTTGGTGATAAGGTCACTTCTATCATAAGTTGTGACGACTTCCACATCACTTACATGTAAAGATTTGAGTTTCTCTTTGACATTTTGGATGACTTGGTAGGCGTTTTCTTTATGACGCACCACAACGATGCCTCCTACGACTTCACCCTCGCCGTTGAGTTCTGCAAAGCCACTTCGGTAAGAGGGGACAATGCGAACATCGGAAATGTCATTAAGAGTGAGTGGAATGGAGTTGATTGTTTGGATGCCGATACTAGCTATCTCTTCTAAATTCTTCGCAAATCCTTTGGCTTGGATGATGTGTTCAAAGCCATTTTCTAGAATAACACGACCGCCTAAGTCTGAGTTGTTTTTGGAGATGGCAGAGGCTACTTCTTCCACGCTTAGGTCGTATTTGACAAGGGCGTCATTGCGCAGGGTTATCTCGTAGTTTTTGACATGCCCACCGACACTTGCCACTTCACTGATGCCTGAAACGCCCAAAAGTGCATAACGATAAAGGTAGTCTTGAATGCTTCTAAGTTCTTCTAAACTTTTGGTTTTAGAAGTGAGCGCATACTCAAACACCCAGCCGATACCCGTAGCATCAGGCCCTAGTTTGATGGTGGCATTTTTTGGGATATTTTTTGACACACTGGTGATGACTTCACTGACCCTATCTCTTGCCCAGTACATATCCGTGCTATCTTCAAAAATGATATAAACGATGGCGTTTTCAAATGAGGTAAATGCTCGCACCGTTTTTGCTTTGGCAACGGAGAGCAAAGAGTTGGAAAGCTCATAGATGATCTGGTCTTCGATAATTTTGGGAGATTGACCCATGTATTTGACATTGACGATGACTTGTGGAGGGGTGAGGTCTGGCAAGGCATCAAGAGGTGTATTTTTAATCGCCCAGTAGGACATTACCGCCGTGATGGTAAGGAGTAAAAGGACGATGTATTTGTTTTTGACGCTCGCGTCTATGATGGCATTTATCATCACATTTTACCGTTGTTTTGGGAGTCGCTATCGAACATAAAGAGGGCGTTGTTGACGACTTTGTCGCCTTCTTTGAGGCCACTGATGATTTCAAAGGTGTCATTATTGAGGCGTTTGGCTTCGATGATTTTTGGCTCAAATTCACCTTCAAACTCGCCTTTGACAAAGACACTTGTTTGATTGCCTTTGGTTAAAACCGCACTTTTTGGGAGGGTCAAGTACTCTTTTTTGGCTGTACCAAAACGAATTTTACTAAACGCATCAACAAAGAGTTCAAGGTCTTTGTTCTCGACAATGAGGCGGACTTTGACACTTTTGGTTTCTGGGTCAACTTTTGGGTAAATAAAATCAATTTTGGCTTTATAGATTTTATCCGTGATATCAAAAGAGACATCAGCATTTTTAGCATTTTTGACAAAGGCCAAATCTTTTTCATAGACATTGGCGATAACCCACAGCGTTGAAAAATCAGTAATTTCGTAAAGCTTCATGCCTTTGGGAACATATGCGCCTGCATTTGCCATTTTTTGCGATACAAAGCCACTATAAGGGGAGTTGATGATGATTTTTTCTGAGGCTTGTTTGTCGGTTAAGACTTTGTTGATAAGTTTTTCATCGATGCCTAAAAGTTTGATTTTTTGCACGATACTGTCTATCATGCCTTGATTTTTGATTTTTTGAGCACCTAAAAGTTCGAGTTGTCCTGTATAAATCTCAGGAGAATAGACTTTTAAAAGGGGGTCGCCTTTTTTGACCATGGCGTAGTTTTTATTGACGAAAAGCTCTTCTATAAAGACATCGTAACGAAGCACGAGTTCTTTGATATTTTCTTCATTAATCGCTGTTTTGCCGTAAAAATCTTTAAAATTTCCCTCATTCACTTTTTTAACTTCGATGGTTTGAACATTGAAAAGTTGTTTAGCACTAATGGGTGCAGAAAATGCAAATGATGTTAAGATGAGGACACAAAAGGTTATTTTTTTCATAGTTCTACTCCTAAAAGGTAGTTGATTTTGGCAAGGGATTCTTGGTATTGGTAGTGGAGGGCGCTGAGTTTTATCTCTGTTTCAACGGTTTGCATGAGGTTATTTAAAAGACTCAAAAGGACATCATTTTGCCCAAATGCGGTTGTACTGAGATTATCATAGATTTTTTGATTTTCATTCAAAATTTCTTTCGTGAGGATGATTTTATCCATCAAAAGCTCTTTGTTTAGAAGTTCGTCTTGAAGCTCAAAAGAGAGTTGGTTGGAAAGCGCACTGGCACTTTGTTCTGAGGCATTTTTCATCAACGAGGCTTTTTGGATAGAGATATTTTCTCTGCCGTAAATTGGAAGAGGCATCTCAAAAGATAAAAAACCATAATTATCTCTACCTTGTCTTCTTTTAAATCCAACACTCACCGTAATATCAGGTATTTTAGAGGCTTGTTCTAAATGCAGGTTGTCTAATTCTCGCTTGGTGATGGTATTTTGGATTTGCAGTTTTGGGTTATTTTGTAGCATAAAAGCTAGGGCATCCCCTTCAAATACTTTTTGCTTTGGTGCTTGTTGGATGAGCGATTCACTCGGCGTTTCATTGATGATACTTTGTATTTTATACAAAAGCACCGCTTTTTCTTTGAGTAATGTTTTCTTCTCGATGGAGAGGTTTTTTTGCAAAACAGAATTGTTCAAAGTATCGACATAGTGCGGTGAAGTGTAGTTGTAAGCGATGTGTGCTTCTTTCAAATCATGTAAGATTTTCTCATATTTTGCGATGATGTTTAAGTCATTTTCAATGCGGATAAAAGCATATTGTAAAGCGATGATGTCTTTACTAAGGGAAAGCTTTTTATCTTTGAGTTCGAGTGTTTTAATGGCAAGATTTTGCAATGCTATGGACTCTTTGATGTCGAGTTTTGAAGCGGTGTAGATTTTTTGTGATAGGGCGATAGATTCATTTTGCATTTCTTGATTTCTTGTTAGAGGCTCATTGAAGAAAATGTCATCGACACCTAAGGCGAGCATAGGATTGTCCCACGATTTGCTCAAATCAACTTCTTCTTTGAATGCATGTTGTTCTGCTTGCATCGCCTTGATTTCATAATTTTGGCTTAGTGTTCGCTCAACCAAAGGAGATGCACCAAAAGCGTAGCCCGTGAGGGCTACGACAAAGATAAACGATTTCATATTAGAGGTTAACACTTGATTTGAGGCGTTGTTTCGCGCCATCTTTGGTTTCAACGACGATACTAATCTGCCAAGTACCTCTCATAGTAAAGGCAACATCAGCCATGTAAGCATTGCCAACGAAAAGCGCCTCAGCTTTCTCTTCCATCGCGTGCATACCCGTCATCGCAGGCATTGAAGCCACGATACTGACTTTAGCATCTTTAACTTCTTTCGCACCATCCATAACTTTGATAGAGATTTTATTCATCCCAACCGTGAGTCCTTTGGGGTTACTAAACTCTACTTCCAAATTGCCAGCATTTCCTTTTTTAAGCAAAGCCTCCGCATACACACTGCTCAAGCCCAAAGCCAAAGCCAACAAAACACCTAAAATCTTCTTCATGATTACTCCTTGTAAATATACGAGAAGTATAAAGTTTTGGTGTGTAAGATTTGTGGAGTGGATGGGAGGTGTTATGTTTTTGGGTTGAATGCTTTACATGTAAGGAAATGTAGAGATAAAAGTTAAAAGTTTAGCCATTTTCTTCTTTTATTTTTACTATTTTACCCTTGCGTAGCAAAATAATAAAATAAATTTATAAGAAAAAATACTCTATTTTGTTATACTTGAAGATAAAATTATAAAAGGATAAAGAGAAAATTATGAGTGAAGCTTTAATAGCACCTACTATACTTGTTTGGGCAAGGCAAAGAGCAAATGTGTCTCTTGAATCTTTAGCCAAAACATTAAAAATTAAAGCTGAAAAAATACAAGCGTGGGAGCAAGGTGCTTTAAAACCTACTTTTTTACAAGCCCAAAAACTTGCTAAAATATTTCAAATTCCTTTTGGATATTTATTTTTACAAACTCCACCAAAAGAAGAATTAGCTATCCCAGATTTAAGGACTTTTAATAATGAAACCGTATCTGAGTTTAGTCCAGAATTTAAAGCACTACTTCATAATATAACACTCAAACAAAAATGGTATAAAGACTATATTTTAGAAAATGATAAAGAACCAAAGTCTTATTTACAAAAATTTACAATCAATGACTCTAAAGAATTTATTATTAAAGATATTTTTCAAACCCTTAATTTAGATCACTATATTGCAAGGTCTTTGCCAAAAAGAAATTTTCTAAATCATCTTATAGAGGAAATTGAAAAACTTGATATTTTAGTTATGAAAAGTGGTATTGTTGGCAGCAATACTCACAAAAGTTTAAATATTAACGAATTTAGAGGGTTTGCCATTTATGACAAATATGCTCCTCTTCTTTTTATTAATACCAATGATTCTTTGGCTGGTCAAATCTTTACTTTACTCCATGAATTAGTTCATTTATGGATAGGTGAAAGTGGTATTTCTTTACTTGATTTTCAACACATTGATAATCGTATAGAGTTATTCTGTAATGAAATTACAGCTAATCTTCTGGTACCTCAAGCACTATTGACAAAATTGTGGGATCCTAATATTGAGTTAGAAGAACACTATAGTCATTTAGCAAAGGTTTTTTCTGTGAGCACCCAAGTTATTCTTAACAGATTATATACACTTAAATATATTAACTTCGACGCTTATAAATTTTATTTGGAAATTGAAAAAGAAAATTTTTTAACAGCTCAAGCATATATTAAAAAATCCACAGGTGGAAATTTTTATACAACACTTAGAAGTAAAAATGGTACAAATTTTTCTTACGCATTGATTATTTCTACCTTAGAAGGAAAGACACTTTATAAAGAAGCAGCAACTCTTTTAAATACAAGTGCTGCAAGTATTAACAAATTTGCTAAAGAATTAGGTGTTATATAATGCTCTATCTACTAGATTCAAATATTTTCATAGAAGCAAAAAATAGATATTACGGAATGGATTTTTGCCCTGCTTTTTGGGATTTTTTAGATCGTCAAATTGAGTTGCAAACAATTATTAGTACAAAAAATGTTTTTGATGAACTTAGTTCATGGGATGATGAGTTATCAGATTGGATCAAAGATAGAGAAGACAGTGGTTTTTTTCTGCCAATTGATGACAAAGAAACACAAGAAGAGTTCATCAAAATCTCAAATTATGTCGTTTCATCTGGCTATACTTCTGATGCTGTCTCTACATTTTTAGATGTTGCAGATCCATGGATTATAGCAAAAGCAAAAACGCTTGAAGCTATACTTATATGCCATGAAAAATCTTCTCCACAAGCTAAAAAAATCAAAATACCAAATGTCTGCGACTATTTTGGAGTTAAATACGAATCCACATTTGAAATGCTACGAAATCTGAATGCAAAGTTTATCCTCCCATAATTTTTTAATAAATGAGAAAAAAAAGTTCAAGTTAAACTTTTAGCTTTCTCCCTTTTGCACTAAAAATGATAAAATAACCCTATGAAAATTACTATCACACCCTACTCAGACGAATATGCCACCCAAATTACGGACTTGCACCATGCTTCCGTACATGCGATTGATGCTTCTATTTATTCATTGAAGCAACAAGAAGCGTGGGCGCATACGCCGCCAAATTATCCGTATTGGGTCAAAAGACTTGCGCTTAAAAAACCTTTTATGGCGGTGTTTGAGGGACGGATTGTTGGATTTATCGAGCTTGAGGCAGATGGGCATATCGACTGTGCGTACACTCATCCGTATTATCAAAGGTGTGGGGTTATGGCGCAACTTTATGCGTATGTGGAAACCATCGCCTATGAAAAGGCAATGAATCGTATTTATGTAGAAGCGTCTAAGCTCATAAAACCTTTTTTTGAAAAAAGAGGCTTTGTGACACTTCACTGCAATGAAATCATTAAAAATGGCTGTATGATTGTGAATTATTCGATGGAGAAAAAGTTAGGCTAAATTTTACTTTAGCCTTACATGTAAGCTTAGTTTTTGCCGCCTTTACCGCCACCTTTGCCAGATCCGCCGCCCATTCCACCACCTGAGCCTGCTCCCGCACCGGCACCAGCTCCTGCACCTGAACCAGCTCCCAAACCTGCGCCCATATTTCCTGTTTGAGGGTTTGAGGTGCGTGCTTGTGTAAAGGTTTGTCGCTCTTCTGCGGTCATTGTTTGCATTTTCTCTTGCATTGCCGCTTGGAAAGCTGGTCTATCTTCTGCTGAGACAGTGCTACGCATCGCTGCAAGTTCTGTAGCTGTCATTGCTGAATAATCCGTAGCAAATGCTAAAACTCCTAAGGTTGCTAACATTATGATTGTCTTTTTCATCTTAACTCCTTTTGGTTTATATAGAAAAAGTATAAGCTTCCAGTCTTAACACAATGTTAATGTCATATGATAATTTTAATAACTTTAAAAGAAACAAAAAGGCTTGGAGATAAACTTTGAATTAGCCCAAAACTTTTTCTATCGCCTCTTTCAACTCCGCGTTAAGATTGTCCATCTTATTGAGCATCCATAAAAGATAGTTTTTGTCTATTTCTAATATCTCTTGGGGTGTTTTGCCTGCGTATTTGCCAAAGCTGATGGTGATGATGGCTTCTTGTTTGGTGGCTTCTAGTGCGTTGAGAATGGAGGCTTTGACATCTTCATCAATGTTGTTAGTGTTTAACATATATTGGAGGTCTTGGCGCTCAGTTCGTGCTATATCGGTGAATTTTTTGCCTTTGTGTTTGCCGTAGGGAATGTGGCTTAGGATGATGGGCTCACAGCAGAGTAAAATCATCTTAGGCATGGAGTGTTCTTCGCAGAGCCTTTCAAAAAGGTGTTTCAACACGATGACATCACCTAGTGCGTCGTGGGCGTTGATGGTGATACCATGTTTTCGAGCTATAGCCTCTTCTTCTTTGTAAAGTCCCCATTGGTAGCGTTTGTATTGTAAGCTAAAAGAACCTTCTTGTGGGTAGTAAGCACGCAAAATGCGAAAAGTGTCGATGAGGCTCATCTGTGAAGTAAAGCCTTCTTTGGAGAGCATGGATAGGTCAAATGCAGCGTTTTGAATGACGATAAGGTTACTTGGATGGTTGAGTTCAAGGAGTCTTTTATAGGCTTTGGTGTGGATACAAGCAGGTTTATCTTCAATCATCTCAGGGGTAATATGGTGAATCGCCATTGCCTCATAAGAAATGGCAAGGGGCGGTTTGCACAAATCATCGTGTATCTCTTCGATTTTTCCATCTTCATCGAGGACTAAAAAACTGAGCTGACAGATGCGGTCTTTTTCTGCCATTCCTGTGGTTTCTGTATCTAAGAGGATGATTTTCATTGTACTTCCTAGTGTGCCTTGATGGTTTATAGGAAAGTATTATAGCCTTTATGGATGAAATGTTACTTACGGATAAGTTTTATGCAATTTAGAACTTTTTTGTCCCTTTGAGCTTGACAGATGGTAATGCTAAAGCTAAAATCTAAGTAGTTCAAAATTTATCACGAGGAGAAAAGAATGAAAAAATTACTACGAAATACTATGGTTGCAAGTGCAATGGCAGTTTGTTTTAACACACAAGTCGTTGCAGCAGAGTTTATCAATGTCCTAACGGGGGGCACGAGCGGTATTTATTATCCTCTAGGTGTGGCACTTTCGCAGATTTATGCCAAAGCGATGCCTGATGCTAAAACTGCGGTACAAGCGACTAAGGCGAGTATCGAAAATCTTAACTTACTACAAGCTGGAAGAGGCGAAGTGGGTATCTCTTTGGGCGATTCATTTTCGGATGCTTACAAAGGTGACCCTGATGCTGGATTTAAAGCACCGTTAGATAAGCTTCGAACCATCACAGCGCTTTACCCTAACTACATTCACTTTGTAGCCGCAGCCGATTCTGGTATTAAATCTTTTGCAGACATCAAAGGCAAGCGCATCTCTGTTGGCGCACCAAAGTCAGGCACACAGCTTAATTCACAAAAAATTCTTGAAGCTGCAGGTATCAGTTATAAAGATTTCTCCAAAGTCGAATACCTTTCCTATGCAGAGTCGGTGGAACTTATGAAAAACAGACAACTCGATGTGACACTGCTTTCTTCAGGTGCAGGCGTTGCGGCACTTCGTGATTTGGCGACTTCTCAAAAGGTCGTTTTCTTAACTATCCCTGCGGATATCGTTACTAAAATCAACGATGCGGCGTATCAAGTCGGCGTTATCCCTGCGAATACTTATGAGGGACAAACGGCTGATGTTCAAACGATTATGGTGCAAAACTTCCTTGTAACGCATTCTGGTGTTTCTACTGAAACGGTGTATAAGATGACAAAATCTATGTTTGAAAATCTTGACCAAATGGTAGCGGCACATTCAGCGGCTAAGGGCATTCAAAAAGAAAATGCTATCAAAAGTTTACCTGCACCACTTCACGCTGGCGCTGAAAAATATTACCGTGAAATCGGACTTCTAAAATAGAAAATTTATGAGCATAAAGGAATTAATGTGAGCGATACAACGCAAAGTGATGTCCATCCTGATCCTTCGGATTTTGAAGAGCATGGACATCAAAGAACACTACAAGATTGGGCGGGACGCGTTGCGATGTTCGCCGCTCTGTCTTTTTCGACTTATCAAATTGCGGTTGCGGCATTTCATCCGTTTTCTAGCCTTATCATTCGAGCCTTACATGTAAGCTTTTTATTGATGCTTATTTTTATGTTTTACCCTGCTAGTTCCAAAGGGAGAACACAAACAAGTATCCCTTGGTACGATATGGTTCTCTCGGCTATTGGGTTTGGGGTTGGTTTTTACCATCTCATCTTTGAGGGTGATTTGATA
>JAQWCT010000232.1 GCA_028705785.1 Sulfurospirillaceae bacterium
ATTGGAGCTGGATTTGATAATACAGAGGTCAATGGCGATAGCCGTGGCGTTATAGGAAGTGATGGCAAAGAGTGAAAGGTTATGGCTTCTTTATCCAAAAATCAATCTGGGAAGAGTACCGACAATTTGGTATGGGACACGGACATGATTTGGCTGATTTTGACACTTATCACAAAGTAAGAGGACTCAAATGGCCAGTAGTAGATGGTAAAGAAACACAATGGAGATTTAACGCGAAGTACGACCCATATGCTGCAAAAGCGGGTAATGGTGACTTTGCATTTTATGGCGATTTTGCTAAAGCGCTTAAAAAAGGTAACTTGGTTAAACCAACTACCGAAGAGACTTATCCATTGCCAAATAAAGCAAAAATCTTCTTTAGACCATACATGGACCCTTGCGAAATGCCAGATATTGAGTACGATAGCTGGTTATGTACAGGTCGTGTTTTGGAGCACTGGCATAGTGGTACGATGACGATGAGGGTTCCTGAACTTTACCGTGCGGTTCCTGAAGCATTGTGTTACATGCACCCAGAAGATGCCAAAGTCAAAGGCTTTAAACAAGGTGATTTGATCTGGATTGAGAGTCGTAGAGGTTCTTGTAAAGCTAGAGTTGAAACAAGAGGCAGAAACAAAACTCCTAGAGGTCTAGTGTATGTTCCTTGGTTTGATGAGAAAGTGTTTATCAACAAAGTCTGTTTGGATGCGACTTGTCCAATTTCTAAACAAACTGATTATAAAAAATGTGCTGTTAAGCTTTACAAAGCTTAATATAAATTGTAAAAAAGGATTGTCTTGAGCAATCTCGAATCAAATAAAATCGTTATCAGTGAGAGACGAAAATTTCTCTCATTAATGGCTCAAAGTGTGGGGCTAAGCGCGCTTGGCGGTATGGTCTGGACAGGTTATCTTGAGGAGGCAAAATCAGCACCGCTGATTTTAAGACCTCCAGGAGCACGGCTTGAGAAAGACTTTATTCGCATGTGCATTAAGTGTGGACAGTGCGTTGAAGCGTGTCCTTACGATATGTTAAGCTTAGCAAAACCTGGAGACCATAAACCGATGGGAACACCTTTTTTCATACCAAGAGAAAATCCATGCCGAATGTGCACGGATATCCCTTGTGTACCAGTATGCCCCACA
The DNA here is from genome assembly GCA_028705785.1 of Sulfurospirillaceae bacterium. Classification (GTDB taxonomy): domain Bacteria; phylum Campylobacterota; class Campylobacteria; order Campylobacterales; family Sulfurospirillaceae; genus Sulfurospirillum. The sequence goes on from JAQWCT010000232.1 coordinate 1,146, forward strand.
GGAGCGCTGGATGAGATGAGTGTTTCGACGATTAAAGAGGGTGTCAAAGAGCTAGACATCATGAAAGCAAGGATGGGTCTAGCAGTGGTGGATACGGAGTCTTGTATCGCTTTTTGGGGTATTCAGTGTGATGCGTGTTATCGTGCTTGTCCAGTGATGGATAGTGCCATCGTGTTAGAATACCGAAGAAATGCAAGAACAGGTAAACATGCTTATTTGATTCCTATCGTCAACAGTGAAACCTGTACGGGATGTGGTATTTGTGAGCGAGCGTGTGTGACGGAAAAAGCGGCTATTCGTATTCTTCCCTTGGAGTTAGCAAAGGGAGACATTGGTAGTCACTACATTAGGGGTTGGGACAAAGCTGATGAAAAAAGGCTTGAGGGTGTCTCAACGGATGTAACAACACACACGAAAAGAAGCGATAAATCTGCACAGGATTATCTTAATGCTGTAGAGGAGGTATCCAAATGAGAAGATGGATACTTAAACATCGCTTTTTAATGGCAAGACGCTTTACGCAATTAGGTATATTGGCACTGTATATCGCTGCTAACGCTTATGGTTTTATGGCATTAAGTGGAAATCTTAGTTCATCACTCTTGATGAAAAATATTCCACTCTCCGATCCTTTTGCACTGCTTCAGATGTTCGCAGCAGGAGCACTTTTGGGCGCTAATGTCATCATAGGTGGGCTGATTGTGTCACTTTTTTATCTTGTTGTGGGTGGTCGCGCTTTTTGCTCTTGGGTTTGTCCTATGAATATGGTAACAGATGCAGCAAATTGGACAAGACGGGTTTTTTACCTTGAAAAGGTAGAGCGCAAAGTATGGTTGGGTCGAAGTGTAAGATATTGGGTGTTGGGTTTAAGCCTTATACTCTCTTTTCTTACAGGCATCGCCGCTTTTGAGATGGTCAGTCCCATATCGATGCTACACCGAGGAATTATCTTTGGAATGGGCATGGGATTTGCCGCTGTACTTTCTATCTTTTTGTTCGATGTGTTTGCAGTTAAAAACGGTTGGTGTGGTCATATCTGTCCTTTGGGAGGTTTTTATGCTCTTTTAGGGCGACTCAGTATGATTCGCATCAAGCACGATCAAACCAAATGTACACTGTGTATGCAGTGTAAGGATATTTGTCCTGAAAAACAAGTACTCTCTATTATCGGAAAAGAGAGTGGGATGATCGTTTCGGGAGAGTGTACCAATTGTGGTAGATGTGTTGAAGTCTGTGATGATGACGCACTATCCTTTGGGGTGAGAAACTATATTAAAAAAAATGTATAGGAGAAAATAATGGTCAGTACTAAAATAATAATAGCAGCTTCTTTGTTGAGCGTTTTCATAGCCACGGGTTGTGCCGTTGCTAGTTCATACAGTGAAGAAGAGTTGGGTCTTAGAAAGACTGAACTTTACAGCGAGAAAACAACGACAGGAGAGATGACTTCGTACTCTAAAGTTGCGGCGGGTGAGTCAAAAGTCTTCGCAAGAGCATTTGAAAATGCACCACCGATGATTCCTCATGATGTTGAGGGTATGCTTGATCTTACCAAAGACAACAATTCATGTCTTGGTTGTCATGTCCCTGGTGTGGCTGAAACTATCAAAGCAACACCAACGCCAAAATCTCACTTGTACGATATGCGAACAGGTAAAACTTTGGCAGAGGTCAGTTCTGCGAGATATAACTGTACCGCATGTCATGCACCTCAATCAAATAATGAGCCATTGGTCAACAATGAGTTCAAGCCTGAGTACCGCAAAGCAGATGGTGCACAAAAAACCAATTTGCTCGATACGCTCAATGAGGGTGTAAAGTAAGTCATGATTGACGCTCAAAAAAGGGAGGCTTTTGCCTCCTTTTCAACACTTTTGGGCAGAGGTAAAAAAGAGGTGCCCTCTTTGGTGATTAGACCTCCTTATGCTCAAAATAAAGCACTTTTTAGTACCATTTGCCTTACATGTAAAGATACACCTTGTGTGGATGCATGTGAGGAAGAGATTATTTTTTTAGATGATAACCATACGCCTTGCGTGTTGTTCACAAAGAGTGGTTGTACTTTTTGTGAAGAGTGCGCAAAAGCGTGTCCTAATGAAGTCTTACATGTAAAGCCCAATAATGAAGTAGCGATAGACGCAGATGTTAAAATTGATATAGGCACATGTATCGCATGGAATGGGACGATTTGCAACAGTTGTGGTGATGTGTGTGTCCCAAAAGCCATTCAATTTTTTGGGATGTTTCGACCGATGGTTGAGATGGATAAGTGCACAGGATGTGGATTTTGCTATAGTGTCTGTCCTACCAATGCTGTGTTGATAAAAGGAGTGTAATGTGAGAGCTATCATGATAGTCGTGAGTCTGTGTGTGTTCTTGTACTCAGCGGATATTACACCTCAAAAGATGATTGAAGCGGGTGGCAATGTCCAGAGTATTGTTTTATATGGCGATAAAATAGTCGCTGGAACTTCAGGGGGAACATTGGAAGTTTACAAACTCAGCGATGCTTCTTTGTCCTATAAAATGGTGTTTGATGCGATTAAAGATTTTACAGGAGAGAGTACTGCTCCTAAGGTTTTTTCTGTTGATATGCTAGAGGGAGCCAACACTTATTTAGCCGTGCTTCAAGCTAGTAGTGGAGCGAGAGAGCTTGTCTTGGTGGATAATGGTGTCAAAAAAGTACTGATTGATGCTTCG
>JAQWCT010000028.1 GCA_028705785.1 Sulfurospirillaceae bacterium
TCTTAGAACACCATGATATTATGGCAAAAGCACAAACAGGAAGTGGCAAAAGTGCGAGTTTTGTGTTACCTATTTTAGAACTATGGTCACAAAATATTGGAGAGGGAAAACCTAAAATAAAAGCTTAGTTCTTACACCTACGAGAGAGTTAACTGTTCAAGTGGCACAAACTTTTGAAACTTTTAGTGCTCACTTAACTAACAAACCAAGAGTTGTTAGCGTTATTGGTGGAGAAAGTATCGGAGATCAACTTTATGACATCCAACAAGGGTGTGATATTGTAGTGGCTACTTCGGGTAGATTGCTTGATATTATCAGTAAAAAACAAATCAATCTTTCTCATCTCAACTTTTTTGTCTTAGATGAAGCCGATAAAATGCTTGATTTAGGATTTGCCGTTGAACTTGAGCTCATTTTAAAGGAACTCCCAGCCAAACGACAAAATCTTCTCTTTTCAGCGACCTATCCTCCAAAGATGTTAGAAATTGCTTCAAAAATTACGCAAAACCCCATAGAAGTAACCATAGAAGAAGAAAAGCCAACGGTAGAAAGTATCACACAAAGAGCCATTTGTGTCAATCGTGAAAATCGAGGACCACTTTTGCGACATCTTTTAAATACACACAAATGGGAACTCGTACTCGTTTTTATGGCAAATAAAAGAGCCGCGGATAACATCGCTATGAAGTTTAGAAAATATCAATTTTCAGCAGAGTCATTTCACGGTGACCTCGTCCAAGAAGACCGCTCATTTACACTCAAAGAGTTCAAAGAGCGCAAAATCCAAATCTTATTTGCCACCGATATAGCAGCAAGAGGTTTGGACATCAAGGATGTTTCGTGTGTCGTCAATTTTGACCTTCCAAGATCCCCTGATGACTACATTCACCGCATTGGAAGAACGGGAAGGTCAGGCAAATCAGGTATCGCTATCTCCTTTATCGGACATGAAGACAAAGACCATTTTGCACTTATCGAAAAACGATGCCATATTAAACTTGAGCGAGAAGACATTGCAGGGTTTGAACTAAGCGGAGATGCGCCTTTAAAAGAAAAAGGTCAAGCGCCTATCAAAGGAAAGCGCAAAAGTAAAAAAGATAAGTTGAGAGAAAAGATTTAGTATCTTTTCCCATCACACGCTATTACATCTTTTTCACTAATATCTTCAACCAATGATTTGAAACTTTTAAGCGTGAAAAGTTTTACGGTTTCACCTTTGAGAGATTTGAGCTCATTGGTAAAGCCATTTTTTGAAAAAATAACAAATATATCAGGCTCAAGCCCAGCAAGAGCGCATTTTTCTTTGAGCTTGGTGAGTTCTGTTTTTTTCACTTTGGCATCCACATATTTGCAAGACCCAGCAATAAGCTTACCCGAGCTTGTTCGTGCCAAAATGTCTATCTCTGCATTTTTATCCCAATAACTTCCAATCTCCAAAATAGGGTCATCTTGAAAACTTTTTTTGAGCAATTCTTGGGAAAGTTTTTCAAATACAAAATCATTAAATCCTTGCTCGCGATTGGCAAAGCGCTCTTTGACTTCTTTATAATTACCCTCTTTGATCGTTTTGTAAAAAGGCGAAATAAATGAAAACCAAAAACGCATAAAAGGCTTAACAAAATTTAATTTATCAGAGTTATGGTCTTCTTCTTTAAGCGGAAGTTCTAACGAATACTCAATATCTATCAAACCACTTTCATAAAGCTTATCAACTGCCTCATCGCCCTCTTCTCTACTCACTCGTGCTCGCTTAAAAGAAGAAAACATACGACGATCACCCACCGCGATAGCACTAAGCAATGCATGGATGAGTTTGTTACTGTTGGTCAATTTAGTGATGTCACCATGAATATATGCGTAGTTTTTTAAAAGCTTTGTTTCCACCAATTCAAGAAGAGGTTTCTCCATATCTACGCTCCAACCCATGCCACCAAAAACTGAAAAGTATTCTATAGCTTGTTCAAGATCTTTGGGGTTGTTTTGAAAGTAAAATGAGCGAAATTGTTGTATGAGTGTTGGGTGTTTTGACATAAGCATAGCCTTTGGAGTGAAATATCACAAAATTTGATCATTTGGGTGTTTAAAATATAAAAAGACTTGGCATCTTTTATTGTATTTTTATTAGCTGATGATATTATAACGGTTTATTGTTTAATTGATGAGTTCTAACACGCTAGGGTATAAAAGATAATTAAAAAATCAAACTTCATTGTCTCCTTTTTGAAATAATATCATCAAATCTTTGTTATTGTCATGCGAGTGTATAAGCTTTACATGTAAAGGTATATTTTTGACTAGCTTTTCAGCCAGAGGGATTTTGAGAGGGTCATGTTTTACTCTTTTTTATTTTACCTATTCTTTATTTCTCATTATTTTAGCCTCTCATATACAGAATCAAGTTTTTCTAAAAAATTAGTTTGTTCTAGCTCTTTCTCACTTAAGACTGTAATGTCTATCTCCAATTGAAGTAAGCTTTTTAGAAATTGATCTATCATGTTTTTTTTGCCCTCAATCTCTTCAGAATAGCTTCTATATACAAGCAATAAATCAATATCATTTGGAAACTTACTATTTTTTACTACAGAACCAAAAATATAGACTTCTGTAAATAACTCAAATATATTAATATGTGTAGATATTAAATAGATTATTTTATTCATTTTAAATTTTGAACATAACCATAAAAATCATCCATTGTCAATAATGTAACATCCATTATTTCTGCTTGTTGATATGCTTCATTAGAAATACACCCCCCACCATTCCAATTGTGTAAATTTATTATAATCAAACCTTTTTTAGGGGTCAGCGAAATAAGTTCTGCATTACTTAAACAGTATTCATAAATGAATTTAAAAGGCTTACCCTTTACAATTACATTTGATAAGTTCTGGCAATTTTCTATTTTAAATGCAATATGATTATTATCTAAATATTTTAAGGCAAAATTTAAACTTTCAAGCCTAACTCCTACTCTTTTTAGACAATGATATGAAAAATACATTTGTCTTATTCGTGGAGAATCGCTCAAAAATAATTGAACATACTCACCCTGCTCTTTGTATATTAAAAATGGATCTTCAATTCCTAAGGCAATTTCTATAAATTTATCTTCGTTTTGTAATTTACTAATTAAGCATTCCAATGATTCAACAGAAGGCAACATACCTTCTAAATATGCTTCTAATCCAAATATTGAATTAACCTCTTCAGGGAACAAAACAGATCTAATTTTTTCATCATCTCCTCTGGTACTTTCAAACTCATGAATATGTAAAATCAACTGATCTATTATTGCCAAATTTGAAAAACACTCATTTGGATGCTTTTGAAATAAATCTCTATTTCTACTTAGCAAACATTTTATTTTTTGATTATTAATTAAGAGCTTTTCTTCAAACTTTTCCCATAATTTTCGCTTGTCTTTCAAATAATAGTTTTCATAGATAGTTTTATTTTCTTTAAGAAGAGGTTTAACAAATTCTTCAAGTTTTTCAAATGTATCAAACTTTTGTGCAAAAATTTGTGATACCTGTTTTTGCCTTTCACATTTCCACATTCGAACTTCTTCTTCAGTAAAAGCTGAGTTTTTATCAAAATCAGTATGGCAGCTTGGGCATAAAAGTATTAAATTTTCAAAGGAATTATCAGCAGTATCGCTATGGGGAATAATATGTGCCTTTTCTACTATATCACCATTAGTTAGAAACAACTCTTTTTCACAACTAGGATTCATACATCTTCCCATTGACTCTGCATAAAGTTTTCTTTTAATATTCTCTTTAATAGCTTTTCTCATACTTAAACCTTTTTTTGTGCATTGATTTCTCTCTTAAATTAATCCATACAAATCCTCTTAGCAAGTAACTCTCCTTAAATTTAATGAAATACATAAACTTAAAATCATAATTTTTACCTTTAAAGTGCAACAACTCTCTCAAGCATCTCTTTTATCTCCATCTCATGCACTTATCAAAAATACTTGTCGATACTATTCTTTATGGTATAAACACTTCTAAGATTATAGTTTTGAGGTAAGTAAAATGTGTAGCATAAATAAGAGGTTTTGAAATGCACCAGCGATTGCCTGCATGATTGATAATGACTAAATCGTTAAAGCCTAAATGCGTGTCCGAAAGATGAATCAGTTTCACGGTGCTTCTTTATGATTATTTCGTTTGATTATAGCCAATATTATTACGCGTTAAAAGAAATTTGTGATTAAAAAAGAAAGATTTTGTGAAGTTGGAAGAAAAAGAAACGCTCGAACCGGGCAATCCGAGCGTTGGCATTACAATTTGTTAAGTTTTACACAAAAAGGAGGTTTTTGTCTTACATGTAAAAGTATAGGCGCTTAGCTTAAACAAGATGTGAACCGTTAGTAAATAAAATCTAAACCTGCTTATGTTATTCTTACCTCAACTTAAAATTGGTTATAATTGTGTTATGAATGGCTTTACATGTAAGGGTATATTATGAATCACGACGACGAGCGAACACTTACCCTTATGGAAAAATACCCAAAACCCAAAAAAGTCACTCGTACAAAAAGCAAACCTAAAGTGACATCCGCCTCAAAGAGTACTTCAAAAGTATCTAAACGCTTTTCCAAAAAGCGCTCAAAAATATCTTCTATTTTCATAAAGTTTGGGCTTGGACTCATCGTTTGTTTACTTGTCGCACTTGGAGGCAAATATCTTTACGACCACACCATCAACTACAATCCTCTTTTAGGCAAATGGCGAACGCAAACAGTGATGGGCATCATGGAAATTTCATTTGACAGGGATAGTGTCTCTAGCTTTGGTATGCAAAAAGCCGTAAGTTATGATGTCAAAGAAAATGAGGTAATTGTGATGGATGAAGAGATTAAAATGGGCGAGCGCTATCGCATCATCGATGACAATACTATCACCGTCCAATCAGGTACTTCTAAAATGACATTCAAACGAGTCAAATAAAAATGGTTTACTTAAAAAAGCTACTCTAGGAATTTTATTGGCTGGAACCCCTTAAAATAGGGGGTTAAAAAGAAAGTGGCTCCGAATGCTGGATTCGAACCAGCGACCAAGTGATTAACAGTCACCTACTCTACCGCTGAGCTAATTCGGAACATTTGTTTATGAACGAGGTCGAAATTATAGTAAAAAATACTCATCTTGTCAAGCCAAAATTTTATGCTTTATTTATTCAAGAAAAAGTAAGACAAAAGGTAGTAGGATTTGTCATCTTAAAATTTCATAAGGAGTTTACATGAATAGAAAAATTGCTACATTAGCACTTGTTGGAACATTAGCTGTCCCGATGTTTGCAGCTGAGTTTATCACTATCGGTACAGGTGGGGTTACAGGAACATACTATCCTATCGGTGGTGCAATTTGCCAGATGGTTAACAAGAACAAAAAAGAGACCAATATCCGTTGTTCCGTGGAATCCACTGGTGGTTCTGTCTATAATGTAAACACCATTAAAGCAGGAGAGCTAGATTTTGGTGTTTCACAAAGTGACACAGCGTATCAATCTTTTAAAGGAGAGGGTAAGTTCAAAGATGCTCCTGTTCCTGAACTTAGAAGCGTTATGGCGATTTATCCAGAACTTCTCGCCCTTATTGTCAGTAAAAAATCAGGTATTCAAAAAATTACGGATGTGAAGGGTAAAAAAATCAACATGGACTCTCCAGGTTCTGGAACTGCTATGACAGCTGATGTTGTTTTTGAAGCATTTGGTATCAAGCGCTCAGACTTAGCACTTGTTAATGAACTCAAAGCGACAGAAGGTCCAACAATGCTTCAAGATAATCACATCGATGGTTACTTCTTTGCAGCAGGTCATCCAACTGCCAACATTAAAGATGTGTCCAACTCTGTGGACATCAATATCGTCCCCATTGATGGTGCACCACTCGATGCGCTTGTCCAAAAATACCCTTACTATGCTAAAGGTAAAATTTCTGGAACATTCTATAAAGGTGTTCCTAATGATGTCCCAACACTGGGCGTTAAAGCCGTACTTGTCACTAGTTCTAAAGTGAAAGATGATGTAGTTTACCAAGTTACAAAGACTATTTTAGATAACTTCGACAAATTTAAAGAACTTCATCCTGCTATTAAAGATCCTCTTGTAACTAAAGAAAGTTTACTTGAAGGATTAAGCATTACTCAGCATCCTGGTGCCATTAAGGCATTTAAAGAAGCTGGACTTCTCAAATAATACCACTCTTGTAAGGCTTTTATATAAAGCCTTACAGCATTTTTTTACATGTAAAGGCTTATAACCGTGAAAACACTTGAAGAACGCTTAGATGAAGAAAAACTTATTAACGAATTTGAAGGACAACGAGACTTTGAAAAAAGTAGCTGGCATTATTGGTTTATAGCAACTATCGCTTTTTCATGGTCTGCGTACCAACTTTATATGGTTATCGACCCTGGGAATAGTTCCTATGTTCGTTTTGTGCACCTTGCCTTTGGCATAGCCCTAGCTTTTTCGATGCATGCAATGAGTAAAAATTCAAAACTCAAGTCGACTATTACATGGTATGATTTTATTATCATGGGAATAGGGATTATTGCTATTTTATACCAATGGTTTGCCTACAGAGATTTGGCTATGCGTGCAGGAGCATGGACACAGTTGGATGTTATTATGGGTATTCTGACGGTTCTTGTCGTCCTCGAGGCATCAAGAAGGGTTATGGGTCTTCCATTGATGTTAGTTGCCATCATCTTTTTAGCCTATGACTATTTTGGTCCTTATCTTCCTGATGCCATTGCACATAAAGGTGCGAGTATTAATAAAATGGTAGGACAAATGGTTCTAACCACAGAGGGTATCTTTGGTGTTCCACTCGGTGTAAGTGCTAGTTTTGTCTTTTTGTTTGTTCTTTTTGGCGCTTTGTTAGATAAAGCGGGCGCTGGTGAATATTTTATCAAAGTAGCGTATACTCTGCTTGGTCGTTATGATGGAGGTCCAGCCAAAGCAGCTGTTGCAGCTTCTGGTATGTTTGGTATGATTTCAGGCTCTTCCATCGCCAATACCGTAACCGTTGGAACTTTTACGATTCCCTTAATGAAACGCTTAGGTTTTAGTGCGCATAAAGCAGCAGCCGTTGAAACAGCCGCTTCAGTCAACGGTCAACTGATGCCCCCCATCATGGGTGCGGCAGCATTTATTATGGCGGAATTTTTAGGGCTAAGCTATACAGACATTGTTTTTGCAGCATTTATTCCTGCATTCACTTGTTACGCGGCTCTTTTTTACATTGTTCATCTTGAAGCTAAAAAGCATGGACTAAAAGGAGAAGACCCTAGTGTTCTTGGTCGCACATGGCCTATTTTTATTCGCGGTATTCATTATCTTATTCCTATTTTCTTTTTGATTTATACGCTTATCGTTTTAAAACAATCGGCACAAAGTGCTGCTTTTAGTGCTATCATGTTTTTGATGATTATTATGGTGACACAAAAACCACTTAAAGCACTTTTCAACAAAGAAAAGATTACATTCCCTCTTGTGGTAGAAGGTTTTACAGATATTGCTAATGGTATGGTTGCGGGTGGAAAAAATATGGTTTCTATCGCTGTGGCAACGGCAGTTGCTGGTATTATTGTGGGTTCTGTTACGCTTACAGGTATTGGTCTAATCCTTGCTGAAGTCATCGATAATCTCTCTGGTGGTTACATTATGAGTGTTCTTCTTTTGACGATGTTTGTCTCGCTAGTACTTGGTATGGGACTTCCGACAACGGCGAATTATATCGTTATGGCTTCGCTGACTGCTCCGATTATTATGGATTTATCCGCAAGCAACGGTTATCTGATTCCTATGATTGCCGCACATATGTTTGTCTTTTACTTTGGTATCTTAGCAGATGACACACCTCCTGTGGGGATGGCGGCTTATGCCGCAGCAGCGATTGCGAAGAGTGATCCTATCGTAACTGGTATACAGGCATTTATCTACGATATGAGAACAGCGCTTCTTCCTTTTATGTTCTTCTTCAACAATGAACTTTTACTTATTCAAAGTGTGGATGCCAATGACCCTAACGATGCTTCTTTATGGGTATGGATTACCAATCCATTTGAAATAGCGCTTATCTTTGGAGGTTCGGTATTGGGTATGTTTGCCTTTACTTCAGTCACGCAAGGCTTTATCTTGATGAAGACAAACATTATCGAGCGATTGGCACTCATTGCCGTTATTCCTCTTTTAATGCTTCCAAAATTGATAGCTGTAAAACTTGGACTTCCGAGCCATTATTTTTCGTATATCATTGGTTTAAGTATCTATGGTGTTATCTATTTTGGGCAAAGAATGAGAATCAAAAAACAACAAGCTTTAGCTTAAATCGTATAAAAAGAAACGCCTGCAATATGCTTTACATGTAAGCGTTTCTTATCAATAAGTGTTTGAAGGTGTTGCTGACTTGTCTCATCAAAACACAATCTCACATCTTCAAAACTTTGTGGTCTTCGCTTTAACAACTCTACGATTTCATCTTCACTAAAAGTTCTCTTCTTTTGTGTATACTCTTTCTTATACGCAATGTTTACATGTAAGCCTACAAGTTGTGAGGAAAGTTCGATGACCCTTTCCATACTTACTCCATTGATAGCATAAGCAGGTGGTCTATCAATCGTTCCGACATCAATGCGGTCTGGCTTTATATCTTGTAAAACGAGGTTTAATGCTTCAAATTCCACTAGTGTATCATTGATGCCATCCACCACTAAAATTTCTATGACAAGCTCTCCGTGATAGCGTTTTCGAAATGCTTTCATCCCCTCTTTAATCGCCTCAAGATTCACACTAACATGAGGTCTATCAAGCTTTTTAAAACACATCTGTGTAGCACAATCTAAAGAGAGTTTGACAATATCTATCTTTGAGAGTATCGCTTGCATTGCTTCATCCCTAATCGTTGAACCGTTGGAAAGGATAAGGAGCTTATGCTCTTTCTTCATGGCAATGATGCCATCTACCAATTCATCAAGATAAGGATATAAAGTCGGCTCGCCATTTGCCGTTAAGGTGATGACATCAATGTTTTGATGTACTTCAAGCGCTTGGGATAAAGCTTCTAAAACTTCTTTACATGTAGGTGTATTTGATGCCTTATCAACTGTTTTAGCACCTTTAAGTTCACAGTAAAGACAATCATAATTGCACTGTTTATTGTTTGGGCTAAGGTCGATGCCTAAAGACTGACCAAACCTTCTTGAGGTGATAGGTCCAAAGATGATGCTACTGATGGGAAGTCCTTACATGTAAAGATATTTACGGGAGAAAACTCCCCCGTAAATATTATATTTTTGTGAGTTTTTGTACTTGTTTGATAAAGTATTTTGCATTTTCAACAGGAACATCTGGCAAGATGCCATGACCTAGATTGAAGATATGTCGTTTGTTTTTCATAACACTAACGATGTGCTCTATGCCCTCGTCAATCGCATCTTGGCTGTACAAGCGAGTGGGTTCCATATTGCCTTGTAAGACATATTTGTATCCCAATTTTTGCTGTGCCAACTCAATAGGCGTTGACCAATCAACGGCAAACACATCAAAATCACCATCAATTTTATCCAAATAACCACTAATCCCTTTAGGAAATAAAATCACAGGGACATGAGGATATTTTGACTTCAAATAACTACTGATTTCTTTCATATACGACCAGCTAAATTCAAAATAAGCACTTTCTTCCAAAGCAGCCGCCCATGAGTCAAAAACCATCACGACATTCGCACCACTTTGAATTTGTCTTTCCATATACAGTTTTAGCACTTCTGTCACTTTTTTCAGTAAAGCGTGCATAAACTGCGGATTAGTATAGATAAGTTTTTTTACCGTAGCGTAAGTCTTTGTGCCTTGACCTTCTATCATATAAGTCGCCAAAGTCCAAGGCGCGCCACAAAATCCAATTAAGGCTTTATCGGCTGCAAGTCTACCTCGAATAAGACGAATCGTTTCATATACATACTCAAGCCCATCTACTGCTTTTTGAACGCTTAACTTATCCAAATCTTTTTGATCTTTAATCGGATGAGAAAATACAGGACCTTCACCTTGCAAAAATTTCAGTTCCATTCCCATCTCAAGAGGTACAACTAAAATATCACTAAATAAAATAGCCGCATCCACGCCTAAAATATCTACTGGCTGAAGTGTTACTTCACATGCTTTTTGTGGGTCTTTACACAAGGAGAGAAAATCTCCTGCTTGAGCTCTTACTTCCATATACTCAGGCAGATATCGCCCTGCTTGACGCATCATCCAAACAGGAGAATAGGGTGTTTTTTTACCAAAACAAGCATCTACAAAAATCATTCGTGTTTTCCACCTTTATGTAATAAATAGAGTCCTAAAGAAAGAGCCGTGATAGAGATGGCAAAATAAAACATCTCTTGTGCCCCTTTATATTCGGTATGCAATACACGCTGAAAGAAACTTACCACTAATACCATCACGATAACTTTGGCAATTTTATCTTTAAGTTCATCTAACGAACTGACATAAAGAATTTTTTCTCCACCTGTACCTTTGGCAACATCTATCTCTGAAATAAAAAGTTCATAAATACCAAAACCAAAAATCAAAAGCACAACGGCAATCAAATAAAGATCAATCGCACCAATGATATCTGCTACGATATCTGCATGAAAATCAGCAGGATGAACACCCATAAAGAAGTATTGGTAAGTGGCTATGACCACATGATATAAATCAGCACTTGCTATCAAAAAAAGTGCAAATGCTGCAAGAATACTAAAGATAACAGCAAGTAGCGTAATAAGCCTACTTGCCCACAATCCTTTTTCAAATAACTTTTCTAACATTAAGCGTCCTGTTTAATCCATTTAAGTGCAATTCTTACAGCATTGGTAGCCGCACCGACACGAATCTGGTCAGCAACACACCAAAGGTGTAAGATATTGTCACGGTTGATATCTTTTCTAATTCTTCCTACATAAGTATCGTTTGTATCAGTCGAGATAATTGGCATTGGATACTCTTTTTTGGCAGGGTTATCTAAAACAACAACATTTTCTGCATTTTGAAGTGCTTCGATAGCCTTTTCAAGATTGACATCTTTTTCAAAATGAATTGTAATGGCTTCAGAGTGGCTTCTCATAACAGGAACGCGTACACAAGTTGCACTAATTTCCATTTTTTTACCCAAGATTTTTTGGGTTTCATTGACCATTTTCATCTCTTCTTTAGTGTAATCATTATCCAAGAAAACATCAATATGCGGAATAACATTGAGCGCGATTTGATGTGCAAATGTTTTTGGCTCGCACTGGTCTAATTTAAATGCAAAGAAGTCTTGCATTTGATTGACAAGTTCTTCCATTCCACCTTTTCCTGCACCACTCACCGCTTGATAAGTACTAACATCCACGCGGGTAATGTTAAAAATATCATCAAGAGGTTTCAATACTTGCACCATTTGGATGGTTGAGCAGTTAGGATTTGCGATAATACCTCTGTTTTTCCACTGACTAATATCCTCAGGATTACACTCAGGAACGACCAATGGCACATCAACATCCATTCTAAAATGACTTGTATTGTCAATGACCACAGCCCCTGCTTCTGCTGCAAACGGTGCGAAGTGAGCAGAAATGTCACCACCTGCACTAAAAAACGCAATTTCTACATCTTGTTCTTCAAAAACGCTCTCTGTTAACTCTAAAACTTTATAGTTTTTGCCTTTGAACTCTATCTCAATTCCTGCACTTTTACTACTTGCTAATGGAATCAAATTGTTAATAGGAAAATCAACTTCCTCCAAAACTCTAAAAAGCTCTTCGCCAACTGCACCAGTAGCTCCTACGATGGCTACATTGTACTTTTTCATATCACTTACCTTTGGTTTCAATATAAGACTTTTTTAATAACCCAGCACGCATGTTAGGTTATCAAAAAAGTCTATTAGTTTTCAGCTCTTGTGACCTCTCATCAAAAGAGCTGAAAACTAAATCCAGCTACGGCTCTCTAAAAACAGATCTTCTTTACTAATAGCCTCAGCATCACTCAAAATAACAGCTCGCTCAACCACAGAAATCAGTTCTCGTATATTCCCTGGCCACCGATAAGCGTTAAGAGAGTCTATCGCTTCAGGAGAAAAATAACGCGTCTCCAAACCATACTTGGCTGTTACTCTTTTGAGTATCACTTCACAAATCGGCAAAATTTCTTCTCTTCTTTGACGAAGTGGCGCTATCTCAACAGGTATTGTGTTTAGACGATAGTACAAATCTTCCCTAAAACTTCCCTCACTGATACACTTTTTAATATCCGCATTCGTCGCTGAAACAATGCGCACATCGATAGGAATTTCTTTAGTTCCACCCACGCGCACCATCACTCTTTCTTGAATAACCCTCAAAAGTTTTGCTTGTAAAGTGATGGGCATTTCACCTATTTCATCTAAAAAAAGTGTTCCACCATGAGCAACCTCAAAGTATCCTTTTTTCTCACTCACCGCATCGGTGAATGCACCTTTTTCATATCCAAAAAGCTCACTTTCTAAAAGATTTTCAGGAATGGCCGCCATATTGATAGCTACAAAAGGATTTTTTGCTCGTGGTGAATTTTTATGGACATAGTTAGCAAAAAGCTCTTTCCCCACACCACTCTCACCTAATAAAAGTACACTTACATCTGTTTTAGCCGCTTTGCGAGCGATCATCAAGGCTTTTTCAAGTTCTGGCGAAGTGGCTATAAAATCACCATTATCTTCTTTGCTACTATCAATCTTTTCAAAACTCTCTTTAACTTTAGTTCTTATCTTAACATGTCGTTTGATGGCATCCACAAGGGTATCTATCTCAAAAGGTTTCGTTAAAAAGTCTTTCACCCCAAGTCTCACAGACTCAATGGCACGATTAAGTGTTGCATTGCCTGTAATGACAATGATGTCGTACTCGCCACCTAGTTTTTTGATAAATTCTATGCCATCCATCCCTGGCATATTGATGTCTGTCACGATTAAATCTACACTACTATCTATCTTTTTAAGCGCGTCAATCGCACTTTTATAAGTAGAAATAGTAAATTCTTGATACTCGCCTAAGGCAATCTCAAGAGATTTTCGCATATTAATGTCATCTTCAACTATCGCAATGTGCATAAAGGGCTTGTTTCCTTGTTATCTAATGGTACTTATGGTAGCAAATTCATCTTTAAAATCTACTGTGAATCGAATCGGCTCTATGATCAGCTCAACCCTATCAGTGCTTTGTTTTTGTCTCTTTTCATTCCATGAGATAAGATGCGATTGCTGTTGGTAAAAACAAGGGAGGATAGCATCAAAATGCGTTTTTACAAACTGGTGCTTGGAGATATTTTTATCGTTAATAAAATCAATATCACATAAAAATTGATTTTTGCCCTCATAGGGGACACTTAGCGGAGCAATATTTTTTTCTTCGTAGATAACAACACTATTTGCAGTGACGATTTTGTATGAAAACCAAAATATGTCACTGCAAAAAAGTGCCTCAGATAAACAGATTAATAAGCAAAGAGTTCTAGCCACCTACGCCCGCTCATAGTGAGTTCCATTCGGACACTGTACAATCCATCTTTAAATGCGGCATCTGTAACAGCAGCATCTTTTACCACGCCCTTCACATTTGAAACAATTCTTGAATCTTTCAAAGCAGCATCTTTGACAGTTTCTGTTGAATTAATTTGAGCGCCATAAAGCTTTTCACCCAATTGGCGATACCCATCAGTAATGGCTGCTCTTTTAGCAAGCGCCATTGCTTGCGCTGGAGATACTGTATGCTGCGGAGCGATACCTTCACCATACACTACAAATGTTTTTTCAGAAGTTGTGTCCATATAGGCAAGTTTCTGCTCATCAAGTACTCTTTTTGCTTCTGCCCTACTGACCTTTTGCATATCTTCTTGCTGTTGTTGTTTTGAAGCACAACCCGAAAATAACATTATCATACCAAGAGCAGTTAAAAGCGCTACAATCCATCTATTCATAGCTACACCTTTTTAAATATTTTTTATCTTTAAGCAACTACCATTCCATTACTCTTCGCTTGGTGCGTCATCTTCGACTATTAAAGTTCCCATTTGTCCCTCTAAAACATCTTCTGCACCTTCACCATCAAACTCATCAACTTCTTCTTTTGGACATCTTGCGACACTTGCCACAACATCACCAGTCTCTACATGTACCACTTTAACGCCACTAGTATTGCGACCTGCTTTACGAATCGTTTGCATATCTACACGAATCATTTTACCACTACTAGTAAGCGCCATAAGGTCCATATCTTCATCAACGATAACGACTGCAACTAAATCGGCAGTTTTTGGTGTAAGTTTCATAGCAATGACACCTTTACCACCACGATTTTGCAATCTATACTCTTCTGCCGTTGTTCTTTTGCCAATTCCTTTTTCAGTCACTGTTAAAAGTTCTTCTTGGTCATGATGAATAACAGCAGCGCCTACAACACGATCACCCTCTTCTTTAAATCGTATACCTGCAACTCCACGAGCTGTTCTTCCTATCTCTCTAGCATCACCTACTTCAAATCTAATACACATACCTTTTTTAGTCACGATAAAGAGGTATTTTGTCTCTTCAAGAACAACTTTTGCTGTTACTAATTCATCATCATCATCAAGTGTGATGGCACGAACACCAACGGAACGAATATTTTTAAACTCACTCAAATTTGTTCGTTTGACAATACCATTTTTAGTAAAGAATGCTAAAGATTTGGTTTCATCAAAATCAGTTGTCGGGATAATTTCCATGATTTTTTCATCAGCTTGCAACTGAATTAAATTAACAACTGCTTTACCTTTTGCGGTTCTGCTACCCTCAGGGATTTTATAAACTTTTAACCAGTAGAGTTGTCCACGATCAGTCACAAACATCAAAGTATCATGGGTATCAGAAACAAAGAAGCTCTCGATAAAGTCATCATCATAAGTGGTAACAGCTATTTTGCCTTTACCACCTCTTTTTTGTTTTTCGTATTGTTTGAGTGGTACTCTTTTGATATAACCTCTGTGCGTAATGGTCACAACCATCGGCTCATTGGCGATCAAATCTTCCACATCAATATCATCATAATCATCAATGATTTCAGTAATTCTTTTAGATTTAAATTTATCTTTAATCTCTAAAAGTTCTTTCTTAATCATCTCATTTAAAAGTGCTTCACTCTTCAAAATATCACTTAAATATTGAATCTCTTTAAGCAATTCTGCGAGTTCATTTTCAATTTTTTCGCGCTCAAGTCCAGTCAATCTTTGTAAACGCATATCCAAAATAGCGCCTGCTTGGACTTCACTTAGATTGAATTTTTCAACAAGCTCGTCTTTCGCACTTTTAGCATCAGCACTCTTTTTAATTAAAGCGATAATCGCATCAATATTGTCTAATGCAATTTTTAAACCCTCTAAAATATGCGCTTTGGCTTTGGCTTTTTCAAGTTCAAAAATAGTTCTTCGGATGATAACCGTTTTACGATGTCTCAAAAAGAGTTTAAGCAGTTCGATAAGGGTAAAGACTTTTGGTTCTTTGTTTTGAATAGCAAGTAAGATAACGCCGAAAGTCACTTCAAGACTGGTAGATTTGTAAAGATTATTGAGAACAATTTCACTCATGGCTTCTCGTTTGAGCTCAATAACCAAACGAATACCTTCTCTATCACTCTCATCTCTAATCTCACTAATGCCCTCAATCATCTTTTCTTTAACAAGTCCAACGATTTGCTCAATAAGTCTGACTTTATTGCATTGATAAGGCAACTCATCTACAACAATAATATCTTTATTGCCTTTTTTCTCGATATGGATTTTAGCTCTTACCTTAACACGACCTCGTCCTGTTCGATACGCTTCTAAAATGCCTTTTTTACCAAAAATGATACCACTTGTTGGAAAGTCTGGACCTTTAACAAACTCCATAACCTCATCCAATGTCGCCTCTGAATTATCAAGCAACAAAAGCAATGCATCTAAAAGCTCATCCAAACAATGCGGAGGAATATTTGTTGCCATACCAACGGCGATACCGCTTGAGCCATTTAAAAGA